>CAZFPD010000029.1:8954-10861 GCA_964521035.1 uncultured Candidatus Peribacteria bacterium | reverse complement strand
TATTAATGATCAACGGTGCGTATAATTATTTTTACTGCTTTTTCCTAGCCATTTTAATAAGACAAAATCCGCATTTATGGCCAGACTGTCATAGTCTAGATGGTTTGAGTCTTGCCAAATGGCTTCTCCCTCATGAGTACTTGGTAATGGCTTGTATGGGTGGTTTATTTGACAGGTATAATAAAAAGCTTCGTAGTGAAAGCCTTGCTCTTTTTGCGGATGATAAAGGTAGGAGTTTTGCTGAACTAAAAAATCAATGGTGTTTGGAAGAACAGTCTGATCGGTCTCTTCACATATTTCGCGAATCAGCGCTTCGTGATTATTTTCTCCAGGTTCAAGTTTGCCACCTGGAAAAAATAATTTCCTACTGTCTTTGAGCCTGATCATTAAAAGCTGCGAACGCACGTCTTGGATAAGTCCGTAGGCACCCTGGACGTATGCAATTTCTTCCTGAGGCAGTAGGCGAAAATTATTTGAACCATCAATGTACATGCACTTATAACATATTCTAGTGTTCACGAGTGGACTTAAATCTACTGCTAGTATACCAGAGCTTTGCTTGCTACGAAATCAGCTTTTTTTATTTTTGGCTTGCTTATTTATTTAAAGTCTTGTACATTGAATGGGCAATTATGAAATTCAAGCTTACATCATGTGTTAAGGTTTTGGAGGAAATTAATTGTTTATCCAAGTTAACCTTAATACTATGGGAACTAAATTATTTATCGGAAGCCTTTCATGGGGTGTCAAAGATGACTCACTACGAGAAGCTTTCGAACAAGCTGGTACAGTTGTTTCAGCAAAAGTTATTACAGACAGAGAAACCGGCCGCTCTAAGGGTTTTGGTTTCGTAGAAATGGCTACTCCTGAAGAAGCTCAAGCCGCAATTGATATGTGGAATGAAAAAGAGCTAGATGGTCGTACCATCATCGTGAACGAAGCTAAGCCAAGAGAAGAAAGATAATAGCTAGGTCTAGAACACTTAAGAAGCAGGGTCAACGGGCCCTGTTTTTTAGTACTCAGAAACTTTGCCTGGGGCCACTTTGGGCATCTAGGCCTGAGTCTGTGAACTGACGAAAGCTTCTAAAATTGCTGCCAGCTCTAGAGGAGCTCTATATTCCCGTACCTGCATGTAGGGATTTCCTAAGATCATGGAAGAAACTTTTTGATTGGCCTTTAAAATTTGGGTGTTATAAAGGCACAAAATAGGCTTGCCAAGACTTTCGGCGTAAGCTAACTCGTAGCCAACTCCAAGCGAGGGCTTAGTGATTTCTGCCACTAGGATATCGGCCTGTTTGATCCAGTTAAGGTCTCTTTGAAACACTGCTTGGGCGCTAAGAGCAGATTCCCCCATTTGGGTCAAATCTTGGCTGGCGACATGCTCCGTGAGGACCGCTCCATAGTTTTTAAGGATTTCCACAATCTGGAAATAAATATCCTGGTGTTCTCTGCCACCACTGATGGATCCTGCAAAGTAGATTTTCATAGATATATGTTAAATTCGCTGAGCTATCAATTAAGCTGGCTGAGATTTGCAAACTATTGAGCCAGGTAGGCGGAGACAGCTTGGAGACTATCAAAACTTAAGACATCTGCATTTCGTGGTTTGCCAAAGCCATAAGCGGCATGTAGGAAGGGTACCTGTGCTTGCTGGCAGGCTAGTTCATCAAGCTCGGTGTCTCCCACGTAAACTGGATTTTGCAAATTGTACTTTTGGATCATATTGCTAAGCATTTGCTCCTTGGGAGCATTTGATATTCCATTGCAGTCGTAGCCTGTTATTAGGTCTTTTAGACCAGAGAATTTGATAAAATCATATAAATATTGCTCTTGGCAGTTACTTAATAGAAAAATTTTATACTTTTTAGATAAATCTATGATAGAGTCTGGAACACCTTCGTATAATT
>CAZFPD010000029.1:8565-8944 GCA_964521035.1 uncultured Candidatus Peribacteria bacterium | reverse complement strand
TATGGCCTGTTGTTCCGCCTGATTAAGAGCTTGGGGCAAATCGGGATATTTTTGGCAGAGAGCGGGAAGTACCGTTTGCACGCACTCGTGGAAGGGTTTGCCAGTGACGGCCCCGATATCATCCTTAGAGATGACTAAATCTTCGCCTTTAGCTTGTAGGGCTTGCGTCCAGGCCTTTGCGCAGGTGGTATTGGCATCCCAGAGAGTGCCGTCCACATCAAAAATAATTGCGTCGAAATTATGTTTTGGATAGATGCGGTATTCATGAATTTTGAGGGTACGCCCAGTTAAGGCTGGTTTATCATAAATTTTTGCAACTTTAGCTCCCAGCGCTTCAGGGATTCTGCGACTGGCGTGGTTATTTTCATCAACCGGGTAG
>CAZFPD010000029.1:0-8555 GCA_964521035.1 uncultured Candidatus Peribacteria bacterium | reverse complement strand
TTGGTAATTTAAATTGGCATCCATCCACTCTTTCATAGCAAAGACGGCCTCCTTACCATAGGCCTGGCCCTGGGCGGATTCTTTGATCCAAATCCCCAGTTCAGGCTTTTGCGTATGAATCTTGTGTCCGCCAACTATCCCTAGAAACTCTTGGCTATCTTTTGTTAAAATTACGGCCATAAAATCTTGGCCCGCTTGATACTTTTGGATAGAATCTTGAACGAAACTTTGAGTTTCCTCAATATTTTTAGGGGAATTTGGGTACATGAAGGTTGTGATCTTGGGAGTAAACTCTTGAAAGATCTGATCCACGTAATCAAGTGTTACAGGCTTTAAAATTAATCTGTCGGTTTGGATTTGCATGGAACTCATTATTTATCACAATCAACTACTGTGTGCTCAAATTCTACTCTATTTTCGTTAAAGTAGTATTTTCCACTATATTTGTCGCAGGTACTGTTATTGATTTTTTCTCCAGTAAAATTCACATAATTTGCAACGCGTTTGTGGAATTCAGTGGCACAATAGTTCTGCTCTGGGCTTTGTACTATACCCGAGCGATTATCATAGCTCATCACTTTCCCACAACCGAATTCAAATGTATTTGGGATGAATATAAATAGATTACCGTCTAAAGAGAGGCACCCCTCTCCGGATTTTGTAAAACTCTGATTATATTGACTTTGCAGGCTGGCTTGTAAGGACGGGAACCAGGATTTGGATTCATATTTGCTAAATTTCCCACAGGCGTCAAAGGCAAGTTCATTGGCAAAGGCTTGTGCGGAATAAGCTGTGAGCCCCTTATCTTTAACGGTTTTCATGCGAAAAAGCATTTCGGCGACTTCTCCGCGAGTCATTGGGCCGGCAGGTAAGTAGTCGGCAGACGACACACTGGTGGTTTGCGCATGACGAGTCCCAACTAAATTATTAAATAAGGCAGGAACCATGTATTTTGCATACCATTGGCTTTTATCTATATCTGAAAAGCTCCATAAGCCTTCTTCATAGTTTGGAATTTGGCCGTTATTAAACTCTAAAATTGCCATTTTGACGGCTTCTGCTCGGTTCACACAATTTTCTGGTCGGAAAAACCCATCCGGATAACCTGCAACAATATTACGCATCAAGGCTGTAAAAAGGTATGGAGAATACCACTGTCCATCCTGGGTGTCTGGAAAAATGCTAACCAAAGTTTGCTTATTACTGTTGCTAGCACTGCTTTGCTTGGTTTGATTGGTTTGATTGGCTAAAAATAACATTTTCAGAAACTCAACCCGATTGACGCACTTGTCTGGTTGAAAGCTTCCATCAGGATAACCATTAATAACTCCTAGATCTACCATAGAGTTAATGGCTGTTTGATAGTCCGTTGTGTTTTTTACGTCCTTAAATGTAGCTAGCGCTGTACTTAAAAGTAGGAATGATGAAAAGACTATTTTGAATGTTGTTTGCATTTGCATATGGTTAGATTTATTGAGTCATGCGACCTAGTTTGCATTCAAATGGGCCAAAGTACTCGCTGACGGCCTCATCACAGTCGGTCTGCTTGAAGCATGGGGCTTGGTTTATAACTTCCAAGTAAAAGGTTTCACTTGTATCAAGTGAGTTGGGACGATTGAGGGCTGCAAGTACATAAATATCGGCCGATACTCCATCTAATCCAATATTTAAATCGATTCCTCCAAAGTTGATGCGTTGGAATCCTTCTGGTCGATTAACTTTGTATGTTCCATGTTGACTAGAGTCACTAACAAGCATGGCGTACTCTTCGATTGTATTAAAATTTGGGATAGCGACAGTTTTTTGCTCTGGCGTATCAAGATCCTCAGATTCGGATAGGCTTGGCGTTAGGATCTCCTGTTGTGTAGTGTTTGTATCTTGATAGCTTAGATAATGATAAAATCCAATCACTAACAGCGCGGTAATTAAACTTGTCAGAAAAATAGTTGAAAAAGTTGTTTTTTGCATTTTTTTAAGATTATTTACAAAGATTATATCAGAATTTAGGTAGTTTTAAAAATAAACTAGAGATAATTAAATATAACGCTTTTATTTTAATAAGCTTCCTAAATCACTTTACGTTAATTTAGTTTGGATCGTTTTGCTGGATCCTTTGCCGACAAAGCTTTTCTATTTGGTAGGGGTTTGGTATCCCTTGGAGAAATATTTTATCTGGAGCAATGATATTTGGTTTTCGCCGCTTCTTGTTTTCTGGATCCGTGTGAAGTTCGAGAATCACATTGCCAAATTGGCTAGAGCCAGTCACGGTATTTTTACCACTAAATAGCTCCCACTCTATAGATTGTAATTTGCTGCCGTTTAAAATATATAGTCTGTGTGGGGTTCCTACAAAATACCCTCCTTCTTTAAATAAAAAATAGAAACCTGCAATAATAATAACAAGGCCAATTAAAAGAAAGAGAATATTGTGTAAAATAGGTAGCAAAATAGGCTGTAAATTATCTAAGCTGCCGGAAACTAATTGATTATTGAAAGTGATTTCTGCTACCTCTCCTTGAAAAAGCGGTACCAGAAAAGTGAAGGCAAAAATGCCAGTAATTGTTGACCATAATGCACTAAACCCTAACAAGAAAAGTCCGAAGCTTGAAGGATATGCTTTTTTTGCTTTGATAGCAAAATCTTGTGTTTCAGATCCGATACTATCTAGAAGGATTTTGGGTGGAATTAGGTTGCGCATGTATTTTCTTAAGAGGCTGAAGTTATTGTACTTGATTTGCTGCAATTTTTAAAGCTCTTCATTGTTTGGAAGAACCTCTTTGTAGCATAGTGTCAAGTAGAGCCGGCTCCCCTTTTTGAAATTGGGTGAGATGAATGATAGGATTTTGAGAAAAGTCTAAAGCTCCCCCTTGTTGCTCTAAAATAGCTAAGGCGCACGTCCGATGATGACCTTCAATTAAGACTATTTTTTGATCTGGCAAAACTATGCCAATCAGTTCGGTGGGACATGGAAAATCTTGCAGGATGGCTTGGACTTTAGAATGTTGTTTAAAATTCACTTGTTGGACTAGGGTTTTGAAGGTATGTTTGTTTTGTTCCTCGATTGGAAAATGCCGTTGCCAACCTTGGGTTGGGCCGATTAGAAAATTTGGAATGGTTTGCAAGGGATTTTCGATGGCATAAGTTTGCCAGCTTCTTTGCGGAGCTTGAAATTGAGCCACCCAGGCTTGGCGCCATTGCTGCCAGGTATCAAAACCCTTGGCTTTGGCAACTTCCAGCCATTGTGGATTATTGCCTTCTTGTTGCTCCCACTGGATCCAAATCTTGTCCCAGGTGGTAGGGTTTTGATATGTGAGATTGGGTAGGTTCATAATTCTGATTTAAAGGGCTTGAGAATGTCTTCGGCCTCGATTTGCATAATTTCCGACCAAGTCTTGTTAGGGTTTTGTTTTAAGAAACTCTCCACTATATGGTACCCAAGGCTGTATCCGAGCCAGTGGGGGTATTGAAGGCTTTCTTGATCAAAAAAGACCGCGTCGTGCAAATCTGTTTGGTCGAGGTTGGTTTGTAAATTGCGAAAGTGCTTGTGGCACTCAGCTTTTGAAACTGCAGTCACGTAGTTGGCTTTGGGTCCTTGCAAAATATGTTCGCGAAAATGCTCGGCTAAACCTTCAAAAACTAGCGAATCTAACAAGGTGCTCCAGCGGTGCATGATAAAAGCATGATTGTATTCGTGCGCGAGCGTATCTTGCAAGGCTGTTTCGTTGAAATCTTGGCACAAGAACAGATGGCAGACATTATTATATGGACAAAAGCCGCCCACTCCCTTTAAACTTTCTTTTGTAAAAGGATTGAAGCATGGAAACACATAAACATGCATCGCCTTTTGGCTTGGCAAAACCTGCTGGCACTCTGACAAGACGAACTGAAGAGTCTGTAAAATTTGCTCCTTGTTATATTTGGGTGCAGGTAAATTGCTAACTTCTAGGTATCCAAAAATATGGGATGCTAAATGCTCTCGTAACCATTCAATTGTACGACAGCCCGCATAGCCCACCTCATTAGCTTCTACTTCATTCAGCAGGCAGTCTAAAAAGTCTTTTTTTTTGTATCCTCCAGCTATGTAATCTAGATGTACGTGAACTTGCGCGAATACTTTTTGACTTTGATCTTTAAATTCGATTGGATGCATTACTGGAGTTTAGATCTTACTTAGATACCTTACAGTTCAAGTAGAAATGTGTCAAACTGGGTGTTGACTTTTGAAACTGGGAATGCTAGATTTAAAACTTGTGTAAAACTTACTATGAATACAACGAAACTTGCTTTAGAGCAAATTACTCAGTTTGAAAAGAACCATACTATTACAGATCAAGATTTACGGGGGCTAGTAAGAAATGCGATCCTAAAAAGAATTCGAAACTGTATTCCTGATCCTCCAATTCATAAAACTGAGCTTGCAAATGATAATATTTTGCTAGAAGTTGATTTAACTCAAGGGCCTACTCAAAATCATTATGATTATGTGTTCTCTGGTTTAATTGCTTGTGACGAAATGCGCAAGAAAATTCGACCTGGTGATAAGCTTTTAGAAACTTCTTCGGGCAGTGCAGGGATAGCTTTTGCATGGGCATGTCAGAAACTTGCTTATAAATCGGTGATATTTATTCCAGATTATTTGCCTCGCCCTAGAATACAATTAATAGAAGCTTTGGCGTCTGAGGTGTATTTTGGTACGGATAAGGCTAGGTACATGGAAGAATGCGCAAGTAATATGCGTGCATATTTTGACCATAATAAAAGGCTGTTCAGACGGGAAACAGGTCAAAAATTGTGGTATGCAAATCATTCTAGACGAGATGAAACCATAAAGGGATTTAGTCAAGTTGGCGAGGCTATTAAGGATTACTTAGACAAGGAGGATCTTGATCATTTAGACTTCTTTACTGCAGCAATTGGTAATGGCTCTACCATAGTGGGGATTCCAGGAATGCTTCAGGAGCTGTATTATCCTGATATGAGTGTGATTGGATACGAACCTCACCAAGCCGCAAAATATTTTAAAGAAAACCGAGCCCGTTGGGGACAAGTTATAGACTCAGATCGTTTTTTATATGGAGCATCAGTCTATCAACAAAGTGAAGTTGCTGACGTACCAGGTACTGGAACCTTGCCAGGAGTGGACTTTCCATTTAATGACCAGGCAGTTAATGAAATTCTAGCGGATATTGTTCCATTTAACCCCGAAGCTATTTTGAAAAAAGAACCAGCTGATGGGCTTGGTAAAAGTTCAGTGGTTGCTAGACACATAACTAAAAACATGCTTGAGGGTCAAGAAGGTAAGGTGGCAGCTTGTTTAATTTATGACAAGGCTAATCGTTATTAGGTACTAGAATATGAAGCTTTGGACAGATTTTGCCTATTAAAAAAGAGCAAACCCTGATCTAGTTGGTTTACCCTTTTTATTTGGTGTTTTTTTTGCAACCCCTAAGTTATTTAAGCTGCTCTGTTGGTATATTGTTGTTAGGAAAACTAGCTATTTTTTGCATTCTTTCATTTGCATTATCTATCTTTATGCCTCCCCAAAAGGTTGCATCGGAGGTGTGGCTGTGGAATAACTGTGCTTCTAGATCTAAATCGTTATTTAGATTCGGCCAATAGCCTTCAATGGCAATAATGGCAGCCTCACGTTCCGGTGGATTGTCCACATATTTATATATATCAACTGTATAGCCTGCTTGCTCTAATATTGGCGAGAGGCTGTCGATTGCGCCAAGGGTAACAGCTATTCTATAGCTATATTCCCGGTTTAACCTTGCTCCAGTGGAGATTTCTGGTGCTGGTGCTTGTGCTTGTGCGAGAGGTTCAATATTATTAATACTCATTTTTTATGGGTTAATTGAGTAAAGAGATATTACTACCATGAAAGCAGAAGTCAAGTGGAAGTTTTAGCTTTTGCTGAATGGGCTTAGTCTTTGCGAGCTACTATAATTATTTCGTGACTATGCTGTGCAACAAAGGCAGATTTATCCCAGTCTCCGTAGCATGCTTGCACGGTAAATCCGGTCTGTTTGAGAGACGCCTGGAGTTCTTCGCAGGTGCGAAAACGGAGTGTGGACTTAGCTTTCAGCGGTTCTTTTTGCTCCTGCTCGTGGAACTGATATACGTTTTCATATTCGACTATATTGTCTTGGACCTTGCTAGCTTGAACAAAGTTTGTGATTGTTCCATAATGCGGATCTTGCAGGGTGCGTTTGGAGTTTGCTTCGGTCCAATTTTTCCAAGGCTCTACTTTGGGGTTACGCATTTCGAAAACCAAGTGGCCGCCAGGCTTTAAGAAGCGGTGTATGTCTTGCAGGACTGCTGACCAGGCTTGGTCGTCTATAAAAACCTGTGAGACGTGACCGGTCATAGTGACTAAGTCAGAATCGTCACACTCGTTTTTAACATCGGCCGTGGTGCCATGGATCCAGGTAATTTGATGCTTGGTATCGTGGGCCTGGGCTAACTCTAGCATAGGATAAGCGGGTTCGATGCCAATGACTGCACAAGTTTCGCTTGCTAATTGATTTGTAAGCAAGCCAGTGCCACAACCTACATCCACAATTTTTTGAGGGGCAAATTCTTGGACTATGGCCTTATAAAAGCTGGTATCTGCTGCTTCTGGGTTTAGGGTGTCATAAATTTTAGCTAAGGAAGCTTGGCTGTATTCGTCTACAAATTTTGGATTCATTTTACTTATTAAACACATCAAAAATGGTGGACCCTGCTGGACTTGAACCAGCGACCAATCGGTTATGAGCCGACTGCTCTGACCAACTGAGCTAAGGGTCCGCAGAATCTATTATAAATAACTGAGCGAGAAATACAATATAAAATCTCTGGCCAGACCGCTTTTGGCCAGAGATCTACAATAGGCCTACGAGCAGCTATTACACCCGTGTGTGAGATTATTAGATGAAGTGGTCGCTTTGGTGGGACCAGAGCTTAAAGTATTCTCCTTTTTTGGCTAGTAGCTGCTCATGGGTTCCGTCTTCGATGATGCGTCCGTGTTTGAGTACTAGAATTCTATCCATGATGGATAATGTGGAGAGCCGGTGTGCAATGGCGATCACAGTCTTGCCTTTTATAACTTGGCTGAGGGCATCTTGAATGTAGCTCTCAGATTCGGAATCAAGCGCGGAGGTGGCCTCGTCTAAAAGTAATATTGGGCCGTCTTCTAGGATGGCTCGAGCAATGCCGATTCTTTGGCGCTGTCCGCCTGATAGTCTGACTCCCCTTTCTCCGACTTGGGTTTGCAAGCCTTTTGGCAGGTCCTGCAGGAATTCTTGTAAATGGGCTTGTTTGATGGCTTTTTGGATAAGGGCCTGGGGATACTTTTTAAAGACGGTAATGTTTTCGAGAATACTGGCATTAAATAGATTTGTGTCCTGGGGCACATAGGAAATGACTTTTCTAATCTCAGATTTTTGGAGTGTGCTTAGGTCCTGCTCCCCAAAGTAGATTTGCTTTGTGGGCAAAGGCAAATCGGCCATTAGTAAATTGAAAATTGTGGATTTGCCGGCGCCGGAGGCGCCGACTAAACCGACCTTTTCTCCCTGGGCAATATTAAGGGATAGTTTCTGGATGGCCTTTTTCCCGTCATATGCAAAATCCATCTTGCGAAAGCTAATCGTCGGATGGGCACTTTTTAGTATGACTGCTCCTGGTGGATCTAAATCAGCTTGAGGTACAAAAATTTCCCGGATAGAATGCTGCAGCGAACTGAAGTTCTTGTCAAAATCCCGTAGGAAATTAACTAAGTTATTGGTGGCTATTTCTATATTGGTCCACACTCCTAAAAAGAGGGTGATATCACCAAGTGTGATCTGTGCGTGCAGGTAGAAATAGGCTGCCAGGCACATGATGAGGACTCGCAGGCTGGCATCGGCTAGATTGATTATGGCCCGTAATTTCACCCGTATACTACGATAGGCCACATCTTTGTGATAATTGCGGTGGAGTTGTTTATTGAGCCTTTGCAGTTCGATATGCTTGGTATTAAAGAGCCTGGCTATGTTAAAGTTTGAGAATAAATCCGCTATCATGCCAGAGGTTTTGGATAGGAGTTTGGTTCTCTGGAGTGAAACTCGATTGAGTTTGAATATTTCGCGCTTGGTGTAAAAAAACATGATTGCAGCCCAGAGCAGCATTAATGTCCCGAGGTATATATTGACATACACGGCAAGGCCGAGTGAAATAATGAGGCGAATAAGAGGTTCAACCAAGGACTCGAGTGAGTTGAAAAAAATGTCGGTGGTCTCTCGCATGCTAATGGCGTCGTTGGCAATTTTGCCGGCAATACGTCTATTATAAAAATCGCTGGAGTGGTGACGCAGATAGGCGGTAGTAAATTGCAGGACTTCCTGGGTCATTTTCCCGTAACAGCTAGTGGCCAAATAGGCATAAGATCCCCTTAAAATCGAGCCGATAATGTGGATACCGGCAAAGATCATCAGCGCAAGATACGCTGCCTGCTGGTCTAGGTTTTCTAGTCCATCAAAAATGAGCTTGATGGCATAGCTGCGGAAGGCCAGAATCACGTAGGCGATCACAAA
>CAZFPD010000028.1:5268-11407 GCA_964521035.1 uncultured Candidatus Peribacteria bacterium | reverse complement strand
GACCTTCTGACTGTCTTAACTATTGTTATTATATTTTTTACGCTTTTTTTCAAGGAAACCAGCCTCGGTTATTTCATTAATAAATTAAAAATTAATGCCTTTTCGAGTATGGAGAAAATTAAATACCTGGAATCCAAGTCCCTAATTTTTTCTAAGGTGCTAAATCACCTGCAGCAACTCAAATCCAAGGGCCATATTGGTAAAGATTTGTATACGAGCTTAAAGCAGGAATATGAGCTAAAATTTACGAAGGCTTACAAAAGGTGTAGTAAATTGGCCTGTAAATCTGACAAGAACTTCTTAAAACTCTTGCGTACCTTTGCTATAGGTATAGAAAAACATAGTTTTAAAAGACTCTTTGTTAAATCAGAATTGAATGAAAAAACTTATAGATTGCTACTAGAAAAGCTGGATTTTCAACTGGATTTGATTGAAAATAATAAGGCAGATGTCTATACTACTTTAGCTCCTACAAGAGAGGGCTTTTGGAATAATTGCATTTATCGAATCTTCTATGGGCAGGAAGTTAAGCACGATCCGCAAAGTTTATATATGTATTATCGAGCACTTGGAATCGCCTCCAATAAAGTCATCCGAGAACTAGCAAATATAGCTAAGCATAGTCACTTGGATGAGTATGACCAAAGACATTATTTAGATGATATTATCGCCACTTATCAGAAGTTCTTTCGGGCCTCAAGCAAGAAAATGAATGAAGTTTTAGCGGATCATCCGTATCGCCTGAAGAAACTAAATTTAAAATTTGCTAAAACTGCGATTCAAACTTCAGAAGAGCAGCTCTTACGAGAACTCTCTGCTCGAGATATGATTAGCGCCAAAATCAATTTGAAACTCCAAGATGAAGTGAAGTTAGAACATAGGGCTTAAACCTTTACTTTTCCCGTTAAATTGTGATATAATAAATGAATAGAACCTAAATTTATGGACTTTTTATTACTACTTAAACAATTGGCCTTAAGTGTCTTGATGGGCGGAGTGTTGGGACTTGAGAGAGAGCGGAAAAGCCAAAAAGAAAAGAAGGCTAAAATTGCGGGAGTTCGGACCTTTACCTTAATTGCAATTTGTGGCTGTGTGTCGCAGTATGTTTTGCAAATGTCCTATGGTTTTGGGGTGGCCTTTGTGGCAGTTTTTTTAAGTATGCTGGCTTTGAGTTACGTCTTTTCAATTTTTAGGGAAGGTATTTCTTCTGCAACCAGTGAAGTGGCCCTGTTCTTAACATTTTTGATAGGTTTTTTAAACGCGAATAATGAATTTGTGCTGGCAGCCCTGATTACAACTGCCATCATATTACTTTTACTGTCTAAGGAGGCCTTGCACTTGCTGGCCAAGAAAATCACGAAGCCTGAAATGAATTCTATTGTGAAATTAATTTTAATTTCATTTATTATTTTGCCGATACTGCCAAATGTAGATATGGGTTATTTAGACTTTTTTAATCCTTATAAAACCTGGCTTATGGTAGTGCTGATTTCAGTAATTACCATGGTGAGTTACGTAGCAATTAAGGTGATAGGAAATAAGAAGGGGCTTACGATTTCAGGCTTTTTGGGTGGGATGGTATCTTCTACAGCTATCACGCTGAGCTTTACGAATTTAAGTCGCAAAATCGACTCCTACAAAATGCTGGCTATGGGAATCATGATAGCCAATACGGCTATGTTTGTCCGGGTCTTAATTGAAGTTCTGTTGGTAAATCAGACGGTGGCCTTGCAACTTGTCTGGCCTTTGCTGGCGGCTACTGTAGTTGGGATGATCTCAACTTACTATTTGTATACCAGTAAAACTGATGAGAAAAATGCGGTCTTTAATTTGAAAAAACCCTTGGACCTGTCTAATGCGATTAAGTTTGGGGTATTCTTCGCTCTGATTTCATTTTTGGTAAGCTTTCTAAATGCCAAATATGGGGATCTGGGTGTGTACTTTTCAAGTTTTATTTCTGGTCTGGTTGATACGGATGCAATTGCCCTTTCGCTGGCTAATTTAGCGCATCAGAACTTAGCTGTACTGACCGCTACTTTTGGTATCTTGCTGGCAATTATTGCCAATAGTTTAAGTAAAATTGGCTTTGGATACTATTTTGGCTCTCGTAAATTGGCCAATCTTTTGACTATGACAATTGGTTTACAAATCTTGGCGATCTTACTTGCCTCCTCTATTAGTTTCATGTATTTTTAAAAGGCTTTTAAATTAGCCTAATGCAGCTTTTGCCAATCCAAACTCGCCTCATGCAACCTGCTGATTCCTTAAAGGAATTTGTATTAGAGCATGTCGGCATATCTGAAGGAGATGTAATTGCTATTTCTACGAAATTGTTTAGTTATGCCCAAAATAGAATTAGAGAGATTGCAGATCAAAATGCAATGTCTAGCTTAATAGAGCAAGAAGCGGAAGAAAGATACCGGGGTAAGTATTTTGATATGTGCTTAAAACATGGGCTATGGGTTGCAAACGCTGGGATAGACGATTCTAACGCTCCCAAAGGCACGGTGATTTTGTGGCCAGAAAATCCGCAAGCAACTATAGATCAACTACATCGAGATTTAAAACTGGCAAGCGGAATTAATAATTTGGCTTTGATTATGGTGGATACGGTTTGTGCGCCTTTACGAAAAGGTGTCTCGGGAGCAGCTTTGTGTGTGGCCGGCTTTAAAAATGTAATTTCTAAAGTTGGTAAGGAGGATTTATATGGCAGACCTCTAAAGTATACGACCATCGGTGTGGCGGATAGCTTAGCTGCCTCAGCGAATCTTTTAATGGGTGAGGCCGATGAAAAAACTGGCCTGGTGCAAATTAGCAATTGCCCGCAAGTGGAGTTTGTCTCTGAATATTATGACTCAATTCAAAAAGCTTCTATGGACAAAGATGACTGCGTTTTTAAACCAATTTTTAAGTTTTAATTGAGATTTTCACGGATTTCTTGCTCTATTTTGACCTTCAAATAGGAGTTGGCTGGCAGGTCTTGTTGCAGCACTGTATTTGGTCCGATCACGGAATTTTTACCAATTCTGACACCCGGGCATAAAACGGTGTGGCAGCCGATTTGGACTTGGTCTCCCAGGATGGCTCCTAATTTGGCTTGGCCCTGAATAGTTTTGCCATCTAGTCGGTAGTTGGCGGTAGTAACTCCGTAACCGAGTAAACAGTGGTTTCCGATATAAGAGTCACCGACAAAGTTAGCATGCAGCTTGTTGTTGTTTCCCAGATAGGATCTAGTGATTTCGCAGCGCGAACCCACTAAGCAATTGGCACCAATGTGGGAGTCGCGGATCATGGTGTAGGATCCAAGGTAGCTCTCGTCACCGATATAAGTATTGCCTTTCACAATGGCGTAGGCGTCGATGACTACGTTTTTACCGAAAGTCACTGAATCTTCAACTATGGCAGTGGGATGAATTTGTGCATTGCTTTGGCTTTTGACGTAGCCCTTTTTGATCAGGTGTTTTTGCATGTCTAGTAGGTTCCAAGGGTGTTTTACGGCTTGCCAATCCCCTTTGTATGGGATGACTTGCACCGGGATCTGCTTAGATAATTCTTTTAAAGCTTGTTCGTAGCTGTCGTCTTCCAGTTCTGGCATGGCCTTGAGGATGTCTTGAAATTGCGAGAGATCTGCAAAATAGTGATAAACTAGGTTGACTAAGTCAGATGGTTCTTGGCCTGGTTCTGGCTTTTCTACTATGTCGCTGAGGTGGTTTTGAGCATCCACTGAAAGGTAGCCGCCTGGGAAGTAAGTATCGACCTGCTTGCCTAAAATGGCGGCTTGAGGTTTTTCCTTTTGTAAAACTTGAATTAGGCTCTCCAAATACTCTGGTTCGAGCATGTCGTTAGCTGATATAATTAAGGCATGGCTGGTCTTGGCGAGGCTTAAAATTGCGCCTGCCATGCCATGGGCCTGCTTTTGGCTTAGGAGCTGGATCTTAGATGCATTTTTAAAGCGTTCCTGAAAATACTTGGCCTGAGCTTCGGGATAAATAATGGTGAGAGATTGGACAGATGCAATATTTAGGATTTCCTGAATGTTGTGGTCCAAAAGGTCCTTACCTGCAATATTGAGAGTG
Organism: uncultured Candidatus Peribacteria bacterium; assembly: GCA_964521035.1. Taxonomy (GTDB): domain Bacteria; phylum Patescibacteriota; class Gracilibacteria; order UBA1369; genus JAAZXH01. Next base: position 7,331 of record CAZFPD010000028.1, on the reverse strand, counting down.
TTTTTGTTGGCCAGTGGCAGAAAGCGTTTGGATACTCCTCCGGCCAATAAGATAATATGCATAAGTTGAAATAATATGGCCAAATGATACTAAAAATCCCTGGAAAAAGCAAATCCTCTTGCGAATTTTGGCTATTATTGGGTATGATAAGAGAGTTAATTCAAATATATGCAGGCACTGTTTATCGATGTGGCCACTCAAAAAACTTATATTGAAAACTTCGGGGCTAATGCCATAGAAGATGCGCCAGAAATCAGGGAAAACCTGATGAACTTAACTCATTTGGCACTTCTGAAAAAGATCCCTATCTTGAGTTTACTACACATGACCCAAGATAGCCCAGAAATGCTAGAAAAAGTCATGGATACAGAGGTGGAACAGGCGCTTGCTTTAGTTGAGAACGCCCGTGAGAAATATGCCAATTATGAGTTTGCTAACTGGCAAGACATTGATTTTGCTCTGATTCAGAATTTTATTGAGAGCCAAGGAGCAGACACTATTTTTATCTATGGAGTGCCGCTAGAGTTACTAAGTAAAATCGCCAGGGAGTTGGGCAGGCAAAACAAAAAAATCTGGATAGTGGTGGACGCGGTTAAGTCCCCAAGCGGCGAGGAAAAAACCAAGTGCAAGGCCTTAAAAACTGCCGGCTTAAAAACTATGACAACTTTTAGTCTGCAGGCTTATTTAAATTTATAATATGTTTAGTTTCCCTGAAAAATTCCAAGCTGAGATAATTGCAATTAGCCAGTTAAATAAGACCACTAAGAGTTTTCTGTTTAAGATTACAAAGGGTAAATTTAACTATAAGGCTGGGCAATTTGCTATGATAGAGTTCGAGGATCCTTTTGAGCCAGGCAAACAGGTTCAAAGAGCTTATTCTGTGGCAAGCAGACCGGCAGGGTCAGAATTTGAACTTTGTATAGAATTGATTGAAGGAGGCCGGGCAGGCAGCTATTTAAAAACTAAGCAGGTCCAAGATATCTTAAATTTCAAAGGGCCATTTGGGCACTGTACCTTGCCGACCCAGGCTGATCAAGATATCCTACTAGCTGCAACTGGCACAGGAATCGCTCCTATCAAGGCTATTTTAGAGGATTTAGCCGAGGCTCAGGCGACAAACAAGATCCAGCTGTACTTTGGTATGCGTTATTTAAGGGATCTATACTACCTAGACGTCCTGCAAGATTTAGCGGCCCAATTGCCTAATTGTAAACTCCATGTTTGTATTTCCCAGCCTGAAACCCCAGACCACCCCTATTTGTCTGGTAGGATTCAAACCCATTTTGTTTTGGAAGACTGGCACGCGAATATGTTGGTTTATGCTTGCGGAAATGGGAACATGGTCCGAGATGTGCGCAGTACTGCCCTGTTACAAAATATAGATAAAAAGAACATTCTGGTTGAGATTTTTGATTCCTAGGTTTTTAAAATCTGTTCAATAAACTTGGCCTTGCTGCTGGTATATAGTTTACGCTGATTTGGGTACTTTGCTGCAAGATCTTGTTTTAATTGGTTATATTGTAAGGCAAGACAAGGGTTTGAGTTTAAAGTATCTCTGAATTTAAGCATCTTAAGCCACTGCTCCCCTTGGTATACTACTAAGTGGAGGTAGTGGGTCCGGCAATTGGCCGGACCTCTGGCAAAAAATTTTCGATCTATAAAATCATGCCTAAAAGTGTAACCTACTTGCTCTAAGGTATTTTGAACTGGAAGATAATTTTGATAAGTTTGGGTGTCAACTCCAAGGCAAATATCTATAACGGGTTTTGAGCAGACTAAGGGTATAGCAGTTGAGCCCACGTGCTGAATGTCAACAATACTTTTCAAAAGAGCTTTTTGCAGATTTGTACTTTCGGCTTTAAAAACTTGTAGATAGTTTATCGAATATGGTTTTAGTATGACTTGTGTTCGGTTTAATCCTAAGTTCATTTCTAAATATTATCAGTATATAGCAATTATAGCATTGAATTTTAAATCTCTAACTAGGTGATGCATATTGAACTATTCGTTTTTTTATAATTCTGCCAAGAAGAATTCATGGCGACTTTACTATAGTTCCATAT
>CAZFPD010000028.1:0-5258 GCA_964521035.1 uncultured Candidatus Peribacteria bacterium | reverse complement strand
AATGGCCTTGTATACTCTAATAAAAAAAGTACATTATGAAATCAACGTTCTGGGATACAGTGAAAAAAGAAAGACCTTTTTTGTTTGTTATTTTGTTTTTAATACTTATCGCAGGACTGGTTACCAATCAGCCTACACTTGCGATGTGGTTTGGTTTTCTAGTGGCAGGTTACAGTGCGATTTCAAACGATAGCGTACAAACCCTAGGTACTTTTTTGGCATCTAATCGTAAAGTTAAATGGTACTATCTGTGGCTTTTTATAGGTAGTATATTAATTGCAACTGTGATGTATGGTTGGTATAGCCATGGAGGCGATATTAGTTATGGGAGGTTAAATAAAATACCACAGCCGGAGACTTTCAACTTCTTTCAGATGCTTGCGCCAATTGTGCTACTAATTTTGACAAGATTTAAAATGCCAGTTAGTACGACCTTTTTAATTCTTGCGACTTTCTCTTCGACCAAAACAATTAATGGCATGCTTAGTAAAACTTTTACTGGTTATTTTCTGTCTTTTTTTGTAGCTGGAATTGTGTGGAGTTTAGTAGCTTATTTAATTAAGCAAAAGAAAACCAAAATTGACAAAGAGCCATCAATTAAAAATCAAAGCAAATGGCGGGTATTTCAGTGGTGTTCTACTGCATTTTTATGGTCAGCTTGGTTAATGCAAGACAACGCAAACGCTGTAGTGTTCCTTCCTCGCTCACTTTCTCTCACTCAAGCAATTTGGGTGTCTATTTTACTGTTTGTTGGTATAGGGTATATATTTTATAAACGAGGAGGACAGATTCAAGAAATTGTCACCGAAAAAACAGATGTAGTGCGAGTTAAATCGGCAAGCTTGATTGATCTAATTTACGGATTTATTCTTGTTTATTTCAAATGGATAAACGACCTTCCAATGAGTACTACTTGGGTATTTTTAGGTCTACTGGCGGGACGAGAATTGGCACTAACTCGCCTTTCTGGTCACAAACAACCTTACCAAAGAACACTGGCTCTAGTTATGAAAGATTTATTTAGAGCTGGAATTGGTCTTGGGGCTTCCTTTATTTTAGCTCTGCTTGCCAGTGGTAGAATGGATGACTTTTTAGTAGCTCATGTGTTTTCAATCTTCAATAGCTAGGCTTTAATTTAACCAAGCTTGGTGCTATACTCAGTTTATATTTAACTTTGTTGTATGTTAGAATTATACGCTAGTGCTAAATGCCCATATTGTCAAAAAGTCATGATCAAGATGGCGGAATTAAAGCAAGACTTTATTTTTCGCTCTCATGATTTCACAGCCGGTGAAAGCTCTTGGGGCTTTAAATTGGGTGGTAAAACTCAAGTTCCCCTGTTGGTGGATCAGCAAAAAGGGGTAATTATGTATGAATCGGATGCTATCATTGAGTATTTAGAGGAAAATTATTCCTAAATAAAAACACCAAAATTGGTGTTTTTGTGGTGCCGAGGGGCGGAATTGAACCACCGACACAAGGCTTTTCAGGCCTCTGCTCTACCACTGAGCTACCCCGGCTAGGCTTATTATTTATAGCAAAGAAATTGTGAAAAGGCAAACTAAATTTTTGCCTTGTAGCTTTGAAAGCGAATGCTGTATGGTGTTTGATCTTGCCGGTTTGTGCATATGGCGTCTTTTTGTGAATCTAGGCTAAATTGATCCCGAAAATCATGGAGGAAGGTGTCGCATTTAAAGTCCGCATCAATGCGGGTGAGTAAAATTTGATCAATGAGATCCCTTTCTAAAAACTGATTGTAAATGTTAGCACCGCCTATGCAAAAAATCTCACCTTTATTGGGAATTGATTCTGCTAAGTCTATGGCCGCATTAATAGAGTTTACAAAATATAAATTGTCTGCCTGTGGGAAGTGGGCTTGAGTCTTTTGCCTGGAAATTACGATGTTGTGGCGGTTTTTTAAAGGTCGATGGGCTGGAGGGATGCTTTCGTAGGTTTTGCGTCCCATAATTAAGATGTTCTTTGGGGAGTCTGCAGTTGTGCTGGTCTTGCTATGAAAAAACTGCATATCCTCCTTAAAATCCCATGGCAGAGTATTATCTTTTCCTATGCCAAACTTGGCATCGGCGGCAGCGATTAATTTATACATAATTTATACGGCTAGAGGAAATTTTATAAAGGCATCATGCTGGTAATTTTTGAGGGTAAAATCTTCAAATTTGAGGTCCCAGAATGCTTTCTTAGCAATTTCTAGGCTTGGCAATTTCTTGGGAGTGCGTTGTAATTGCGTTTTGAGACCCTCTACATGATCAACATAGATGTGCGCATCGCCTATGGTATGGACAAAAATTCCCGGCTGAAGATTGCATTCCTGGGCCACCATCATGAGTAGGATAGCATAACTGGCGATATTAAATGGAACTCCTAGGGCTATATCTGCGCTTCTTTGGTAAAGTTGCAGGTCTAGGCGGTTTTTATTCACATAAAACTGAAAAAAGCTATGGCAGGGAGGAAGGGCCATCTGGTCGAGATCTGATACATTCCAGGCAGAAACTATAATCCGTCGAGAATTAGGGTTATTTTTGATAGTGTCGATGGCATTTTGAATCTGATTGATGTGTTCTATTTTATAGGTGCCATCAGACTGCTTTATGTATTTGGGCCACTTTATCCACTGATAGCCATAAATTGGGCCTAAATCCCCTTTTTCGTCGGCCCAGGCGTTCCAAATTGGGGTGTGTTCCTTGAGATTCTGATTAATGTTGGTAGAACCTTGTAAAAACCATAGCAACTCTCTTAATACGGCCTTAAATAGGGTTTTTTTGGTAGTAAGTAGGGGGAAGCCTTGCGATAAATCATACTTGGTTTGAGTACCGAAAACTGATATAGTGTCGGTGCCTGTCCTGTTGCTGCGAGTTTCTCCCTGATCTAAGATATACTTTACTAAATTTAAATATTGTTTCATACTATTTATTTTATTTTAATTTTATGATATAATAATTTAATGTAACCCACAATGTATTGCACTTTACCAAAGTAAAATTTATTGCTACGTTGAACTTGCTAGCCTTACTACTTATGAGTGTGGCTTTGTATCAAAATTATGAAAGTGGTGGATTGATCTATTTAATAGCAAATAATCAAACTGAATTACTCCAATTGAAGCTGGCACAGTATCAGACTGCAGAAATGTATTTAGTGATTTTGGGTCTTGTGTTGGTAGAGGTAATTATTGGAATTATCCCCTCTGTGGTTTTGTATTCCTTTTCGGGGTTTTTACTTGGAAGTGTGAACGCGATTTTGATTATCTTTATAGGTAATTTTTTGGGTAACCTGGTGAATTTTTACCAGGGTAAGATTATTGCAGGAGCCTTTATAAATAGCTCTAAACACAAAAAGCACTTAAGCCGACTCTCGGAGGAGGGTGCCAAAGCCCTGTTTTTACTGCGCTTAAATCCTATAACCTCAATTGACTCCCTTTCCTATTTGGCTGGGGCGGTGAATATGCGCTTAAAAAGCTTCTTACTGGCCACAAATTTAGGGGTGGCGCCGCTGATTGTGTTTGGGACTATCTTTGGATCTAGGGCCTTAAATGGCTATAGATTTGGATATGAAATGTTTATCATCTTCACTTTTGTATATTTCGGTTATATCCTTCGTAAAAGCCAAATTATTAGCAAAATTAGGGCTGCTCGTAAGTCACGAAAAAAGAAGCGCTCTCGATAAGGTATTGGGGAATGAGTCTTTCCACTTGATAGCGACTGGCGTCTCGCGGCAGGCTGAGTTTGGTGTGTAAGGCATATAGCAAAAAGCGATATGTGTGTTTTTTGTTGGGTGGGCAGGGTCCTCCGTAGCCGACCTGGCCAAAATCATTGAGTCCTATAATGGCATTTACTGGCTCACTATGTTCTGGAATCTCGGTGGTAAGTGGGTCTAGATTCCAAAAAAACCAATGCAACCAATTTTTGCCTGCGGAATTCAGATCATCAAAAATCAAAACTAGACTCTGAGTATTGGCTGGGATATTTTGAAACTGCAAATCTGGATTCACGTTTTCCCCGTTACAGGTGTATTTTTGAGGCATGGATCCTAGATTCTCCATTGATTTTGATGAAATTGTGAGCATAAGTGGGGAAATTATGTAATATTAGATTCTTGTACCCTGTCGATGGCTATCAAATCATTAACTTGCTTGACCTTGCGTAGATCCTGGAATTTGCGCATCTGGGGAAGCACAGACTTTTCATAGGAGCCTTGGATTTTGTTAAATGCAGTATTGGCCGCACTGAGGCCCTTGCCTACAGACTGAATATGGCCTACAAAAGTCTTGATTCTTTCGATCAACTTGGCTCCATGCTCATAATGATCGCTAAGTTTGGCAGATAGCTTTTGATCTTGCCAGGATTTCTCGACCAACAAGAGCATGGCCAGCAAAGTAGATGGAGTGGCTATGACAACCTTTTTAGCTATGGCAAAATCTAGCAAGTCGGCAGAATTCTCGAAGGCCACATTATAAAGGGCGTCATTTGGAACAAACATAATAATGAAGGGGGCTGAATTTTTCACACTGCCCTGATAATGCTTCTTGAATAAATCCTGAATATGTTTTTTGAAATCTGCCACGTAGGTTTTGAGGTGCTGAGCCTTCAAATCGCGGTTGTCTGTGTCGCAACTTTTGAGGTAATTACTAATTGGAGTCTTAGAATCAATGACTATGACTCTGTCATTGGGCAGGTTCAAAAGTAGGTCGGGGCGTAATTTTTGGCCATCTTCATTTTCTAAATGCACCTGGGTGTTAAAATCCACGTACTGCTTGAGGCCGGCCATCTCCAAGATTCTATGCAATTGAATCTCTCCCCAACTCCCTACTGTCTGGTTGGACCTTAGGGCGGTTTCTAGACTTTTGGTGGTTTTACTGAGCTCTTTTTCTGACTGCATGAGGTTTTGGAGTTTGCTCGAGAGCTCGGCTAGCTGATTGAGATTTTGTTTTTCTACCTTATATACAAATTCCTGATGCTGACTCAGGTTCTTTTCGATATTGCTAATTAAGTTTTGGATATTGTTTTTTTGATGATTTAAGTCTGTAGCAGCACTTTGCTGTAGGTTTTTAAACTGGTTTTCTGCTAAATTTAAGAAATTTTGATTATTTTCTTGCAGGCTTTGGCGACTTAAGTCACTCAATTCACTTTTAATCTGGGCAGATAATTTAGAGGATTTGAATTTTTCAGCAATTAGATACCCCAGTAACAATCCGGTTATGAAGATTAAAATTTGCATTTTAGATGTTAAATTTTTTGGAT
>CAZFPD010000027.1:0-11429 GCA_964521035.1 uncultured Candidatus Peribacteria bacterium | reverse complement strand
TATTGAAAAAAACTTTGGTAAGGGCTCAATTATGAAACTGGGCGAACACAAGCAATCTCAGATTGAGACTATTCCCTCAGGTTCATTGAGCCTAGATTTGGCCCTGGGCGGAGGTATTCCTAAAGGTAGAATTACTGAGATTTACGGTCCAGAAAGTTCGGGGAAGACTACGGTAACTCTGCATATCATTGCAGAAGCTCAAAAACAAGGTGGGCAGGCGGCCTTTATTGATGCGGAGCACGCCATGGACCCAGAATATGCCAAAAAAATTGGGGTTGATATAGATAACCTGCTAGTTTCACAACCCGATAGTGGAGAGCAGGCCCTAGAAATTGTAGAAACTCTAGTGCGTTCTAATGCAGTAGACATTATCGTCGTAGACTCAGTGGCTGCCTTAACGCCTAAAGCAGAAATTGATGGAGATATGGGAGATGCGCACATGGGGCTTCAGGCTAGGTTAATGAGCCAAGCGCTGAGAAAATTAACTGCAGTGGTTTCTAGGTCTAATGTTTCTATTATTTTTATCAACCAAATCCGTATGAAGATTGGTGTAATGTTTGGCAATCCCGAAACTACCACTGGCGGCAATGCCTTAAAATTTTACTCCTCAGTAAGAATGGAAATTCGAAGTGCAGGTAAGATTGAGGCCACAACCCAAATGGGCAAAGAATTAGTTGGGACCAAGACCAAGGTAAAGATAGTGAAAAATAAAATAGCCCCACCTTTTAAGATAGCTGAATTTGACATTATGTATAACAAAGGCATATCTCGTGAGGGCGATATACTCAATTTGTCGGAGGCTTATAATATTACCCGAAAAAGTGGCTCTTATTATTCCTTCAAGGAAGAAAACATTGGTCAGGGACGAGAAAGTGCCAAAAAATATTTACAGAAAAACCCTAAGGTGCGATCAGAGATTGAAAAATTAATCTTAAAACAAGCCACTCAGGCTGCAGAATAGCATGCTGAACAAAGATATATATGACAAAGCCTGCCTACTGCTGGCCAGAAGAGAATATGCTATAGAGGAATTGCGCTTGCGCCTACAAAGGAGTTTTATGAATAAACCTGAGATAAATGAAGTGATTCAAGATTTAGAGAAAAAGAATTATCTGTCTGATTTGAGGGCCTGTAGAATGTTTATTTTATCACAGCATAAAAAACATAATGGGCCCTTAAAGATAAAGGCTTATCTGCAAGGTAAGGGTATAGACAGGCTCTTGGCTGACCGAGTCTTGCAAGATTTAGATCTAGATTTTACTGCTAGCTGCCTAGCATTTATACATAAAAAGGGCTTAAAAAATACGCCTAGGGATTTTGCTAGGGTCTTTCGAAAAGGATTTTACTATCATAATATTGGCAAAGCATTAGAAAGGCTTGCAAAACCCCAGGAGTTTTACTATAATGACAGTAAGTAAGCAGGGTCGCTTGCCAAATTTGAAAATTTAAAAATGACATATGCAATCACAATTTCAAGCTGCAATTAACCAACTAGCTGTAGAAAAAAACTTACCCAAAGACTTGGTATTAACTATCATAGAGGATTCTTTTAAGGCGGCCTACAAAAAAGATTATGGACATAAGGATCAAAATATTGATGTGGAATTAAACGATTCAGGTGACAACGCCACTATTTTTGAGCTTTATGAAGTGGTTGAAGAGCTGGAAAATGAGCACACACAGTTAACTTTGGCAGAAGCCAAGAAATACGACAAAAAGGCCAAGCTAGGAGATACAATTAGAAAGGATGTGACTCCCTTAGAATATGGTCGGATTGCAGCTCAGTCGGCTAAGCAGGTCATTATGCAAAAAATTCAGGAGGCAGAAAGAAATATGATGTATGACAATTTTAAGGACAGAGAAAATGAACTGATCAACGCACAAGTGCATAGAGTACAAAATGATCACGTCTTTGTGGATTTAGATAAAATTATAGTGGAATTACCTAAGGAATATCAAATCCCAGGCGAAAAATACTACGCCGGTCAGCGTATTAAGCTATATCTAGATAAGGTCGTAAAGACTACGAAAGGACCTAAGCTTTTGATTTCAAGAACGCACAAAAACTTAGTTGCCAAGCTTTTAGCAATAGAGATCCCTGAAGTAACAGAAAAAGTTGTGTGTGTGAAGGCTATAGCTAGAGATGCTGGGCTTAGGACCAAGGTTGCTGTTGAGTCAAACGATGATAAAATTGATCCGATTGGCTCTTGTGTAGGGCAAAAAGGTGTGCGTATTCAAAGCGTGATGGATGAATTGAACGGAGAGCGTATAGATGTGATTTTATTTACCGAAGACAGGCATAAGCTTTTAAAATCTGCCATCTCCCCCGCGCAGGTTGACTATATTGATCTGGATGAAGCTAAGTCCCATGCCAAAATTTATGTGCAAGAAGATCAAAGATCTCTAGCAATTGGGAAAAGAGGTCAAAATGTAAGGCTTGCCTCTCAGTTAACCGGTTTAGAGATTGATATTTTAAATACTGCTGATATCCCAGATGAGCTTAAAGATAAGGTTTCTGATGTGACTGCTGCTAAAAACACTGCTAAAGAGGAGGCCACGAAAGAAGGTGGGACTGCCAAAACTAAGGAGGAAACTACGGTCCAAGATATAGAACTTTCTAAGCATATAGTCGAAGCTTTGACGGATGCCAATTTAACTCTAGCGATTCAGTTAAAGGGCCTGTCTATATCTGATTTACAGACTATAGATGGCATAGATGAGGACGCAGCCTTAGAAATTCACGAAAAAGTTAATAATTTATAAGAAAATATTTTAAAAGTTGTCTGTTTTATGGTATAATAAATAGATAGCTTTTTATGTATGTACGATTCTCAACAAGATTTCCGCGAATTTAATACTGATAAAAAATCCTTTGCCAAGGATGACAAGAGCTTTACTCAAAGCATTGTGCTTGAGCAGAAGCGAAAAACTCTGCAGGCTAAGGCCCTTTCTTTGAATTTGCCCTATGTTGACTTACGCAATTACACAGTGAATCCTGATTTGTTTGGGCTGCTAGAATATAATAAACTAGTACTAGCTAAGGCCATAATCTGCTTAAAAAGTGGAAAAAAACTACAGTTTGTAGGTGAGGATACGCAAGGAAAAGAATTTGTGGCACTCAAAACTGATTTAGAGGCCCGAGGTTTCGAAGTCAAGCTAGGTTTGTGTATTTTTGAAGATATGCAACTGCAATTAGACCAAATCAAGCTTTTTCAGACCAAAAAAACTGAATTCAAGGCAGAAAACAAATTAGATTACGAAGATAGCTCTAAAAGTTTAGAAAAGTACATCGGTGATTTGAAAGAGAGTATTGCCAAAATTGAGCCTTCTACCGTAGCGGAGGGTCTAAATGGAATAATTTTTAAAGCTCTGCAGATGAAGGCTTCGGATATTCATATGCAACCACAAGAATCCTCTACCCTGCTGCGTTTTCGTGTGGATGGCATCTTGAGAAATATTGTGGATATTGATAATAAAATCTTTCAAAACATTTTAACCCAAATTAAGTACGACAGTCACCTGAAGTTGAATGTACATGATATACCTCAGGATGGTCGGATGTTTATTACAGTGAATAAGCAAAAAATCGATATCAGGGTCTCCTTGATTCCTACAGAGTTTGGAGAGACAGTGGTTTTGCGTCTTTTGGATACCAATAAGCAGTTTTTAAATGTGGCGGACCTGGGCTTTTCCAAGTCTCACCTCGCTATATTTGATAAGATTAGCGATCTCTCGCAAGGATTAATTCTGGTGACGGGACCAACCGGTAGTGGTAAAACTACCACGCTATACTCTTTGTTAAGCCGATATAATACGGAATCTAGAAAAATTATTACCCTAGAGGACCCGATAGAATATCACTTGCAAAACATCGTGCAAAGTCAAATTAAAGAGGAAGAGGGTTATACCTTTCAAAGTGCGCTGGAATCAGTTTTGCGGCAGGATCCGGACGTGGTGATGGTAGGAGAAATCCGAGATTCTCAGACGGCCAACACAGCCTTGCAGGCCTCTCTAACAGGTCACGTGGTGCTATCGACCCTGCATACTAACAATGCCATCGAAAGTATTCAAAGGTTGTATAATATGGGAATAGAACCCTTTTTGATCGGGCCGGCCTTGAACTGTATCGTGGCCCAACGACTGGTCCGGAAGGTATGTACTAGCTGTTGCGAAGATGTCAAAATTGATGGCGATATAAAAGTTACACTCGACGCAAAGCTGACTGAGATCAATGAGATTGCTAAGAAAAATTATATGCTACCGGAATTCATCAAAAAGCCGGTGGGTTGTAAGGCCTGTAATGGCTCTGGTTATCTGGGTAGAATAGTGATTGCGGAACTAGTTGAAATGGATCAGAATTTGGCTGAGCTGATAATTAAAAAATCTACAAATAAGACCTTGCTGGAATATTTGTTAGGCCGAGGCTATTTAAATATGGAGCAAGATGGGATCCTCAAGGTTTTGGCTGGTATGACTACTTTAGAAGAAGTATATAGAGTGACTAAATAAGCTCTAACACATCGGCTGGCTTCAGTATGATGTGAGCACCCTGGGCAAGTAAGTTATTACACCCTCGGCTTTGTGGTGCAAAAATTGTTCCAGGTATTGTTGCTACCGTAATGCCATTTTCTAGAGCAAATCCGGCTGTATGTAAGGACCCTGACTTTTCTGCGGCCTCTATCACAATTACTAAATCAGAAATAGCTGCCATGATGCGATTACGTGCTATAAAATCATATTTGTTGGGATAGGCAAGATTACTTTCCGATAGTAAAAGGCCTGAGTTTGCGAAATGATTAATTGTGCTGTGATTTTGTTTTGGGTAGATCTGCTCGATTGAAGAAGGCAAAACTACTATCCCAGGTGCCCCGTAGAGTTTTACTAATTGGTGAGTAAAAATATCGACTCCGAAGGCTCCGCCAGAAACTATTATAATTTTATGCTCAACTAAAAAAGGTATTAAGTACTCTAGAACCTGTCGACCATAAGTTGTCATTTTGCGGGAGCCCACTATGCATACTCTTTTAAATTGTTTAGACAAGTACTTTAGATCCCCTTTAAAATAACATTTTTTGACCTGTGGCCGGGTGTATTGAAACCAAAAGGCTTGTTTGTGATTTACATCTATATAATCCATAAGAATTATTATACAATTTAAGCATAATAGTTATGGTTTTCATGTTTTTAAATTTAGCTTAAAAAATAAGCCCCTGGCTGGGGCTTATTGGATCTTGTGCTTTATTTTTTTATTGGATAGCGGCTTTAACTGGCGTCATCGGCTTCTTCTTCAGCAGCGGCTTTCCTTCCACTTTTACCAGCTGTAGCCGATGTATCCATTATCGAGGTAGTGGCAGTAGGCGCTGACGTCGTCGCTCGGCACCTGGAAGTCGACCAGGCAGTAGCCCAGACCTCTGGTGTTGGTACTCTTCCTGAAGCCCTCTGGACAGCTGTAGTCCCCGGTCTCGGCGGTCTCGGTCCAAGAGAAGCCCATGTATCCATCGGCCACGAAGTGGCAGTAGGAGCGCACGTCCTCAGCGGCCGGCAGCTCCAGGTCCTCGAAGAGGCAGAACTCGAGGCCCTCACCATTGTTGGTGTAGCGCGCCGACTCCGGGCAGGGGCTGGTCTCTTCGGCGGCGGTGTCGAAGGCTTCGGCTTCGGCGTCGGCGTCGGCTTCGAAGGCGTCGGGATTATTGTCAGCGACCGCTTCTTCGGCTTCGGGCTCTGGTTCTGGCGCGTTGGGAGTTCTGGGTCCGAACCTAAGACCTTCTCCGGCGGCGGTGTCCTCGCTATTGTCAGCGAACGCTTCTTCGGCGTCGTCCTCGCTATTGTCAGCGACCGCTTCTTCGGCGTCGTCCTCGCTATTGTCAGCGACCGCTTCTTCGGCGGCGTCGTCCTCTTCTTCGGCGGTAGCTTCGTATTTTCGTGCTGCTTGCTCAAACGTTTTTTTCGCAGCTGTCATCTTGTCCTTTGCTATCCGGCGCGCCTCTTGAGCTACGTTGACTTTTTTATCGGCCTTCTTATAGGCACTTTTTGCTTTTTTATACGCTTTTTGGGCTGCTATCATCTTACCTTCTGCTTTCTCATAGGCTTTTTGAGCTAGTTTATCTTTTGGATTTTGATTGGCTTTTTTGGCGGCTGTCTTAAAGGTTTCTTTTGCTTTTTCATATGCTATTTCCGCAGCTGTCATCTTGTCCTTTGCTTTGCGGCGCTCCTCTAGGGCTTGGTCCTTTATTTGGAGTGCGTTCTCGTACGCTATTTCCGCTGCTATCATCTTACCTTTTGCTTTCTCATAGGCTTTTTGGGCCACTTCATTTTGTGTTGTTAGAGATCCACTAAGGTCCTCTCCCAAATTAAGGTATTGTGCAGATAGTAAGCCGATTATGACAACGACAATTACTATTAGGATTTTTTTTAGGTGCTTTTTGATAAACATTATATATGTGGTTATGTTATACAATCATTACATCTTATCATTTTTCAGCTGTTCTGTCAAATATTTGTTGCGTCTTCTTGTGTTAGACTTTTATCATTGTGTTAGACTTTTATCATAATGTTAATAAAAATGCCTAAAAAAGTTTGTGTGGTAGCCCATGGCCAGTTAAATGACAGTCCTAAAATCTTGGCGATTTTAAGCCAGGCTAAGTATTTAGTGGCCTGTGATGGGGCCTGCGATAGATTGGTGGAGCTTGGGTTTGTTCCAAAACATATAGTTGGGGATATGGATTCAATTTCTCATAAAAATAAAACTCGCTTGCAAAATCGCTTGGTTGTAAGGGCGGATCAGAATAAAAATGACTTACAAAAAGCCTTGGAGTTTTGTGAGGAATTGCAAGAAACAGAAATTGATCTCGTGGGTATATCTGGTAAGAGAGAAGATCATTTGATAGCTAACGTGTTTATTTTGCTGCTGTTTCCGGATTTAAATATCAAGTGTCAGACGGACTTTGGGGGTTTTAGGGCGATCTGGAAGAAAAGCACTTTTGGCAGTTGTAAGGGCCAGCAAGTCTCTATTTTTAGCTTGGACCCAAGGATTAAAATCAACTCTCGTAATTTAAAATTTCCTTTGCATAATTTGCAATTACAGAACTTAACTGCTGGTACTTTAAATGAGGCGCTTGCTCCTAGTTTTGAGTTGGACATAAGTCATGGGGCGGTGCTGGTCTTTCAAGCTGATCAAGTGCAAAGTACAAACTATCTGAACTAGGAATGGATGTCGATGATGCGATAATCCCCCGCTAAGTCGTCGAGTTTTTGTTCGTGGGTGACCATAATAATGGTGGAAGGGGCGGCGTTGATTTCGGATAAGATTCTTAAGATATCAGAAGTCGAATGTGGGTCCAAGTTACCGGTGGGCTCATCGGCAATTACTAAATTTGGTTTGTGTACCAGGGCTCTGGCAATGGCCACTCTCTGTTTTTCTCCTCCGGAAAGTCGGCTGGCCTTATAGTCAATTTTATCTGAAAGTCTAAGTTTATCGAGTATGTCTGGCACCTCCTTATAAATTTCTATGGGTGAATAATCGAGCACTTCCAGAGTCATGGCTACATTTTCGAAAACAGTTTTTTCGGGGAAGAGCCTGAAATCTTGCCAAATCATGCCTAGGGAGCGCCTGTAGATCTGGAGATTTTCGGCTGACAAACTGTGAATATTGACTCCATCCACAAAAATGTTGCCCGAGTCAGGGGTTAGAGATCCCACTAAAAGTTGTAGCAGCGTGGACTTTCCGACTCCGGATGGTCCGTTGACTACAATAAATTCGTGAGGATTGATCGTTAAATTAAAGTCTTCCAAAATAGACTGTTCTGGGCTTGCAAAATAAATAGAATCAAATTGAATCATATCCTAAATCAAGTTATCATCATATTAGCATATAATTAACAGCATGAAAAAACCATATTCAGACATTCACTTGCAAAAATACGCTGATGTGTTTGTGAACTTTGCTCTTCAGGTCCAGCCAAACAAGACTGTGCTTTTAAATGTTCCTGAGTCAGCTAAGGATTTGCTGCCATTTTTATACGAAAGTGTTTTGCAAGCTGGGGCCTTTCCTATCGTCAATTATATACCAGAGGGGCTGAACAAGCGTTTTTTTGAGCTGGCTAACGAGCAGCAACTAGAGTTTTTCCCGCGGGACTCTATGCTAAGCCGCCTGAAAGATACAGACTATTTAATTTCGATGATTTCTGATACGGATCCAACTGAAATTTCAGAAGTGGATCCTAAGCTCATTGCCAAGCGCAGAAAGGCCTCGGGTTTTTACCATAAGGCCTACAAGGCTAAGATGGATGCCACCCCAAATTTTTGGACTCTGGGTCTATTTGGCACGCAAGGCATGGCTGATTTAGCTGGCCTCAGCCTAGCAGAGTACTGGGACCAGATTATAGAGGCTTGTTTTTTGAATGAGCCGGACCCAAAGGCCTGTTTTGAAAATGTGTTTCAGCAAATTGCCCAGGTAAAAACATGGCTGAATGAACTAGATATTTGCTCCTTGCATGTGCAGGCTGAAAACATTGATTTACACCTGGGTTTAGGAAAACATCGTCAGTGGCTGGGTGAATCTGGACGTAACATCCCCTCGTTTGAGGTGTTTATTTCTCCGGATTGGCGCAGCGTGAATGGAAAAATTGCCTTCACAGAACCTTTATTGTATCAAGGTTCGATTTTAACTGGTATAGAATTAGAGTTTGAGCAGGGCAGAGTCGTGAATTTCAAAGCAGATCAGGGGCAAGAAGTTCTGGCCGAGGTCTTGAAATTTGAAAATGCAGATAAAGTTGGGGAATTTTCGCTGACTGACAAAAAATTTAGTCGCATTCAGAAATTCATGGCCCAAACCCTATACGACGAAAATGTCGGTGGGAAGTTTGGTAATACACACATAGCGATAGGCTCTGCCTATACCGACAGTTGTACTTTGGATGGAACTTTAAGTTCTGAGCAAAAAGCAGAACTAGGCTTTAACGAGTCTCTGATCCACATTGATATAGTCTCTACTAAAGATAGAACCGTAACTGCCACTCTAGCTGACGGTAGAGAGCTGGTGATATATAAGGATGGCGAATTTACTTTGCATAAGTAAACTTACTGACAATTTCTAAGTGGCGGGTGTGCGGAAATTGATCGACGGGCACTACGGTTTCGAGTTTGTATCCTTTGTCTTGTAACTCGACGGCATTGCTGGCAAAACTTTTTAAATTGCAACTGATATAAATTAACTGCGGAGCTTGGATTTCAGCAATCAACTCAAGCGCTTTAGGAGTAAGGCCGCTGCGGGGTGGGTCCACCACTATGACTTCTGCTTTGGGTAATTGTTTTTCTTTCAGGATTTTATAGACATCTCCACATAAAAATTCTGTATTTTGAATGTGATTGATTTTGGCATTTTGGATGGCTATTTCGACGGCTTGTGGCTCTATTTCAACGCCATAAACCTTTTGGAATTTTTGGCTCAAAAACAGGCCTATCGTGCCAGTGCCACAAAACAGGTCGTAGGCTATCTTACCGGGACTAACTAAGTCTAATACTGTTTGGTAAATCACCTGTGCCTGCTGCGTATTGGGTTGAAAAAAGGCCAGAGGCAAAATGTGAAACTCGAGGCTGCTAGACTTTAATTTTAACTGTTCGTGTAAATAAAGCGGCCCAAACTGAGGCTGGAGTATTTGTTGTGTTTTAGTGCCCTTTTGCACCTTAATATTTAGCAGGTAGGCGGATTTAATTGCCGGAAATTGTCTTTGGATCTCTTGAAAATAACTGGCTATGCTGGGATGGGCATCACAATTGGAGACTTCTAGGATGAGCATTTTGTCCTCCGTGTTTTTGGCAAATCTGAGAGTTAAATTGCGGAGGGTCCCAGAATTTTCAAAGAAATTATAGGCTGTAAGTTCCTGGCTTTTAAAATGTTGGATTGTAAAGGCTATCAGCTTTTCACATAAAGGATCACACAAGCAACACTTGCTGACTTCAACTATCTTGCTGCGATACGGTTTATGGTGCAGGCCTAGGGTAAACTCAAATGTGTCTGGCTTAACGCCAAAGGAATACTGCATTTTGTTCCGATAATACCAAGGTTCGTCCATAGCAATAATGGTGTGGATCTTGGGCTGTAAATTTAAATTCTGCATGATTCTGTGCACTTCTAATTCCTTATATGCAAGCTGCTTGGGGTAGCTGAGTTTTTCTAGGGGTGTGGCTCCAGAATGTCCGGCATAATTGTTTTTGGGCTCGACTCTATCTTCTGAGTAGCGATAAAACTTGCCCGGTCGGGCTTCGGCGTAGAATTTTTTAGATTTATAAACTTGGCACTCGACTAAATCACCTGGAAAGCAACCATCCACGGCGATATTATAGTTTTTGGATCCAATTTTTAGTTTGGCTACTCCAAAACCTTTGATGTTTAAGTGGATAATGTTGGCAATTAGTTTTTGTGCTTTGGCTAGTTTCATGCTAGGTTTAAACTATAAATTTTATCTATTGTATATCAAATTTTACTACTTTGGTAAACTAAAAAGTAAATCCCTGGAGGATCTCAAACAAAAATATATGATCTTGTTATCAGCTTGGAATGTAGAACTAGTTGAGTTAAAGGAGTCCAAGATCAAGGACCGTGCCAAAAAGCAGGCCGAAGATTTTAGAATATTAAAAAAACATCTCAATCCAAATTATAAAAATATCTTGCTGGACGAAAAAGGTGAGCAAATTACTAGTCAGGGTTTTGCTCTGCAAATCGAGAGTGCTAGTTTTGAGGGACAGAAGTTGGCCTTTGTGATAGGCCCAACTTTTGGTTTTTCTGAAGCAGACAAGCGCGAATTTCAGCATAAAATCGCCCTCTCCAAAATGACCTTTACCCACGAAATGTCGCAAATAATTTTATTGGAGCAACTATATAGAAGTTTTACTATTATAAATAATAAGTCTTACCACTACTAAGGCTTTAGGCTCTTGATATAATCTAGGGCTTGGGACCTAGAGTTGAGTTTTTTTTCGATTTGTAAATCATAAATATCTTCCAAGATTTCGCCCAATCTAGGTCCGGCTGGAATATTGAGTATTTGCATAATGTCTTGACCCGAAACTAACTTAGGAAACTGCTCAGGTAAATCCTTGACGGTATTGTGGTATAGATCCTTAATTTTTTGGTACATGCTAATGTCGGCGGGCTCTGTTCCTAGCGTATCATACTTATGGATTTCTAAAAGATCTAAAAACCAGGGCTTTAAAAACCATTTGACCTGATTTTTGTAACTCATATCTAGAATTTGGAAGAGGTTCATATGGTATTTGCATAAGAACTCTACATGCTGAATGAAATTTTTAGAATACTTGAGTGTGCTCAGGCGTTCCACTGCTAACTCGGCTGATTTTTCGGCGTGTCCATAAAAGGTAATCCGTTCGTGATTCATCCCAAAACAGGCTGGCTTGCCTGCATCGTGGTA
>CAZFPD010000026.1:9611-12728 GCA_964521035.1 uncultured Candidatus Peribacteria bacterium | reverse complement strand
CCCCTAAACAAGTCGTCTTCATCATCCACCTGGAAGTCAGCATTACTCAAAGAATCATCCTCACCACCACAGGCAAAACCATCTTGACATATATAAGTCTCATAGGGGAGGGGCAGGCCTTGGGCGCCTGTTGCTGTGGGGAGTTTTTTTAAATTCGCCTGTGCCAACAAATTTTGACTTTCCCAGGTTTTAATAGCAAATATAGACTTATTACCAAGTTCATCTATCAGAAATAATTGATTAAACCAAACCTCCTCATTGCAGTCTCTGTTACTTGCTATGTCTTCATTATTCCCTTGCCACTTAGGCAGCACATAATTGCCATCTGCACAATCTGAGCGCACCTGCAGATTTGTGGCTATTAGTTCATCCTCGCTGGCTGCCAAGGCCACCTGGCAAGCTTCATCAGGCATTTCAACATCAGCTTCATCCTGATTCACGCAAACCGTACCCAGATCATCCGGAGTATTATCTGATTTTTTTCCAAAGTCATAATATTGCCATCTATACAAGCCATGTTTTTGAGCAAATTTTAGATCTGGTTGAACACCCTGGCGATTTCTAGTTGGGCAGTTAGCCTGGGTCACACATTGCTCAAAGTATTCCTCATAGTCAATTTGTTTGCCCTTAAGCTGGGCCACTATATACTGTCGAAGAAAACGGGCCTCATTTAAAAAGACATTAAATTCCTTGGTCTGCTCCCCCTGCTGAATATTATTAATGTACATATTCAGGGTAAACACTGAAATGACCGAGAAAATCGCCACACTCACCAGCACCTCTACGAGACTTAGAGCTTTTTTCATAATTCTAAATTAATTAGCTTGCTAGACTGAATTTCCCTCTCATTACCAGCTTCTTGAAACTTCACCACAGTTTTCAACTCCAGTTGATTATTAGTTTTAGTAATCGACTTTTGAATTTTTAAATCATCTTGCTCAAAGAAATGACCTTCAACAAGAGCATCTCCAAAATAGAAGGTGGCCGCCTCACCCAAGTTACACGGGTCATCATTTGGATAAGTATCGTCCATAAAGCACTCCGATAATCTCAAGGCACCATATCTGATTTCGTTAGTATGCACCATGTGGGAGAGTTCAGCCATTTCGTTTTGCATCTTTTGATTGGCCAAAAAACGAATCTTGTTGCTTTCTGTAGTAGCCACTGAAATATCTAAGATGTTTAAGCTCAAAGTAAACAAAAACCCAACTAGAGTTAGTGCAATTACGGTTTCAATCATAGAAAAAGCCTGTTTCATGGTTTGGGGATTAAATCCAACTTGCAAACCAGCGCATTAATATACACATAATAGTCACCTAAGTCTATTCGCTTGAATTTCAGATCCTGGCGATTTTCTCTTAAGAAGCAGGTGTTCTGATCCCCAAGCTTCTGAAAAAAAACCAAAGCCTCTTCCTCATTCTGAGCCGGCGCGGCCTGCCAACTAGTATCACAAAAGTAGGATCGGGCTCCCTCACGTTCCAAAAGAGCCCCAGCCCGCTCACTCTCTGCCCGATTTGCATTTGGCTGGCACTGATTCGCAGCTTCCGCAAGGGGGAAATCGCCCATTTCATTTGCCTCGATAATCGCAGTCGAAATTCCCTGTGCAAAACTCATCGCGAACATTTGATTACTTGCTGGATCGACAGTAGAGAGCTTTTGTAACTGCAAATTGTATTTCAAGTCCCGAAAACTAGCTTCCAACTCCTGGCTGCTACTTTCTTGTAGACTCAAAAAATCTGTGGACAACAAGGAAACGGAGACCATACCAATCAAGATAACTACTACGATAATTTCTATCAAACTAAAGGCTTTTTGCATACTTAAAGTTTTTAGGAGCCAAAACCATAGTGAATTCCCCCCTTGGTTTTTGACAAGTAAATTTATCTATTGCCTCACATATTTTACCTGTAAAAACCTCCTCATGCAATTTAGATATTTCACGCGAGACACTAATATGTCTATCTCCCAAAAATTCCAAGAGCTGCTTTAGCGTTTTTAAAACCCGAAAAGGAGATTCGTAAAAAACCACCGAGTAGGGCAGGTCCTCCAAGGATTTAATGAGAGTTTGTCTACCCTTTTTTTGCGGTAAGAATCCTAAAAACAAAAATTTATCACTCGGCAAACCCGAAGCTGTCACCCCGGCAATAGCCGCACAAGGACCAGGTAAAACAGAAACCTGAATCTGGTTTAAATGCGCCATTTTAACTATTTTATAACCTGGATCCGAAATCCCAGGAGAGCCAGCATCACTAATTAGGGCCAGCTGCTCACCGTTCTTTAATCTGTCTAAAATATTTGCTAATTTTCTTTCATCGCTGTGACTATGAAAGCTAATCAAAGGTTTTTTAATGCCATGGTGCTGCAAAAACTTTTGACTATGTCTTGTGTCCTCACATAAGATGGCGTCAACCTCCTTCAAAAGCTCCAGAGCTCGCAAGGTAACGTCCTGCAAGTTACCTATAGGAGTCGCTACTAAATATAACATTAGATTTTTTTAAATTTATAAAAACAAAAAATGGCAATAAATAAAAAAATCCAAAAAGGTAAAACTGGCACCAAAAACAATATTAATGCCAGTATCAAACTCAGTATACCGAGTAGTTCAAATAGTGATTGCGCAAAGGCCTTAGTCATGCAAGTAATTATTTTACATCCATACTAAGTGATTTTGCTACTTTTGCCAAGTGAATTTTTTCCGCAAGACCGCCAACAATCCAAGTACCAGCAAGGGAGTTGTGTGCTCGGCCGGACTATGCTGGCTACAACCCTCATCCGGAGCCTTATCCTGGCCTGGCTCATCCATTTTTGGCTCATCATAGGCCTCCTGTTCCTGCGCATCTGCATCCGGCAAGACCGCCCGAAACTCTCGGCTAGCAAAGTCATCCTCCGGCCCGGCATCCTCCTCTGGCTCCATCTCTGCATCAATCTCAGGAATATAGGCGTCTGCTTCTGGTTCCACCGAGTCATCAACCTCAGGCAGTTCGGCATCCTCCTCTGGCACTATCTCAGCGTCAATTTCAGGCAGTTCGGCATCCTCCTCTGGCACTATCTCAGCGTCAATTTCAGGCAGTTCGGCATCCTCCTCTGGGTCCATCTCTGCATCAATCTCAGGCAGCT
>CAZFPD010000026.1:7708-9511 GCA_964521035.1 uncultured Candidatus Peribacteria bacterium | reverse complement strand
TCAGGCAGTTCGGCATCCTCCTCTGGGTCCATCTCTGCATCAATCTCAGGCAGCTCGGCATCCTCATCCACAGGTACTTCCGCACCGGCATCCTCCTCTGGCTCCACCGAGTCATCAATCTCAGGTGCTTGCAGGTCTTCTTCCGGGAGATTCGCATCCACTTGGAGTCCAGCATCATTTTCTAGACCTAGATCCGCTTCTGGATCTGGGATAGGGGGTGCCGGGTCGGTAATACTATTTGGGATAGTATAGGCGTCTGAAATGGGCTCATCCTCAAGGGTGCAACTTAATTCATAGACCTGATACTCTCCATCTTCATCCAATCTAATTTTATAATTTTTATAAGACCTGGTATAGTCTGGCACAATAGCGGTCCCTGGCTCATACGCCAGCACCTCCAACAATTCGGGATTTAAAACCGACGCCGGTCCGTTCACCAGTATTTCTGGATCAAAGCCGAAAATTTCACTGTCTCCCCTTCCGTCTACAGTCACAAATACATCAGGGCTCAGGGCGTAAAAAGACTCTATTCTATCCGCCTGCAGATGAGTATGGTGTTCAAATAGGATGGCTTGTGGCTCCAGAGGCTGGGCTCCATCTTGCAAATATGTTGCGACCTCATCAAAGCCCACTCGCACCAAATACTCTCGCACCCAGCCCGCATCAGGGCTATAAATGTCAGAACTATGGGGGCGTAGCAAGAACAGGAGCTGGCGGTTTGGGAAATCTACAAACAAATCTCTCCGCCAGTCAGAGGCCATGGGATGAGTCGGATCATTCAGGGCCAGATCATCTTCTAGAAAGGAGTAACTCCAAAAATGAAAAACGCCAGGTAGAATCCTATTTTCTGGGCCCTGTGGCATCTCAGCATCCTCATGGCTAACTCGAATTTGGATGTGGCCTGGATTAGTAGACAGCTTAACTCCAGGGGCCTTTCCGCAGCCGCTAGTATCAAAAACTAGGTGGGACTCAGTTTGCCCCGTTAATGAGGCCGTACTACGACACTCTCCTGCTATAGTTTTGTATGTGTAACCAGAGCCATTATTGGCAAAAATGGCCGGTCTATCAAAACCCTCAAAATGCGTTGTAGCCAGGTCCTGAATATTGGGATTTAAATTTCCCGCTAAATTATATTGACATTCTGTATCAATAATGCGAGCATAAGTGCGCATCACTTCCGGAAGCTCTTCGCCCTCTTGGGCCATAGCAGATTCCGGGGATGCAAGAAAGCCACAAGTGAAAAGCAGGGCTGTATTGAAAAGCTTATTAAACTTCTCAATACCAGGCATAGTTTGGGGAAACGTTAGCTTTTCACTTGTTGGTAATTTTTTCAAATTAAACATGTGAATTTTTATTAGACTACACTACAAGTTATAAAATAAGAATCCCGATATAGCAAGCTAGTTTGAGTGTAAAATGCCCAAATCTCCATCTTTTTGCACGGGAGAGGTCACTTGACGTAACTCAAAATACTTGTCAAGCTTAGAGTTATAAATTTTACCTTGGATAAAGCTGGCAAGATAAGGGAGGGGTTTTGCGCTTGTTAGCTGGATCTGCAGGCTGTCGGCATTAGCTTGGCCATTAACGGCGTAAAAGCGCTTGGTGGCTCTAATTACAAAAAAGATGTTGTTATTTTGTGGCAACACAATATTGTCATTTTCAGGATTTTCAGGTGGAGTATAATCAAGCTCAAAAACGGACTCCGTTTGATTGTTTGGAGGTGAGACGGCAGGAGTAACAAAGTCTTGCTCACCATTAACAATCAAAAGAGATTCTAAGTCCGCCGCGGCCAAACCTGCTAAA
>CAZFPD010000026.1:0-7698 GCA_964521035.1 uncultured Candidatus Peribacteria bacterium | reverse complement strand
AAAAGATGTTGTTATTTTCTTGCAACACATTTTGGTCTAAATCATCAATATTAAGCTCATAAATATCAAACTCAATATTGGAATTGTCAGGAGGATTTGATATATTCACAGTAATCGTGTCACCATTAACAATCAAAAGAGATTCTAAGTCCGCCGCGGCCAAACCTGCTAAATTTTTAATCTTCAGGTTGAGAGGAAAAACACTAGTATCTTTTAATCTTAGAACTAGGCTCTGATCTGTAGGTAAATTTAAATAATTACAATCATCTTCTTGAGTATAGGAGTGTAAGAGTCTGCAGTTTGTACCTACATTCCCAGACCCATGCGCAGGCATAGTATATATCCGCTCACCCCCATTGCCTGCCCGATCCTCCTCCTCGGGCTCCACAGCCGGCTGATCATCATGGGCTGCCCACTCCAGCTCCAGTGGCAAGGCAGAATCGCGCGCAGCAGCCCCCTCAGCCCCCTCAGCATCCTCAGCCTCCTCAGCAGGCAGGGGAATGTCGTTCATGGCAAAAAACTCATAATACACGGTCCATTCAGCCTCATCTGCAGGCCCTATGGGTATACTGCCTTTTTTATTTTCCAAGCCAGCTTCCTCGTCGAGTTCCTGCAGTTTGCGCTCGAGGACTGCTTGGCCCTTAATATAGGCCTTTTCATATTGCAAACTCGCTGAAATTAAGCGATTGCTTTGGGTATTTAAATTCGACAAAGTCAAGGCCAAAGGCACAGTAACCATGATTAGGACCAAGGTCATAGTTAACATCATATACGAAGGTCTGGTGTTTTTCATATGTATATTGGGACTTTTACCATATATGAGTTGCTCCGCACAGGAATCAAGTGGAGCAAAGGGCTCAAATTGCAAGGTGCTAAATTTGGAAGCAAATCCATTATAGTCCAAGTTAGGCAGTTTTTCATTTCCCAGAAGCTTGTTTTCAATTATAGTTTCATTTTCCAAAGCATAGACAGTCTTTTTGCTGGCCATCACCCTGGGAGGCTGATAGCCTAATTGCTGTAGTAGATCCAAGGACCTAATTTGCCACATTTGCGCATTTGGAAAGACACAATGTAGGCTTTTCGCAAGCAAATATCCCATGCGGACTGAGTTAAAAAGCCCGGGCCCATTCACGAAATAAATTTCTGAAATTTGATGGTGGGCATTAGCATGGAGAAACTGCATGGCCTCTTGTCTCAGCTGCACTGCGTCCTCGCTCATAAGCTGATCAACAATTTGCTCCTTCTGCCATATGATCATGCTATAGGGCTGCAGCAGAGTATTGATAAAGATTTTATACATTTAGTATTGCTTAATAATTTGCACTCCCGGCAAAAAGTGTTGAATAATTGCCTTATATTGCTTGCCGGCTTTGGCCATTCCCGTGGCTCCACAGCCAGAGATGCCAACTCCGTGGCCATTTAAAGCCCCCGCCTTACAATGAGTATCCGGGCGAGACACTAGGTAGGGAGTGTCCTTCCATCCCCAAACCTCCTGGGCTGAGCGCGTCCTGCCATCACTTTGATTAAAGTAGGGGACCTTCACCACCTGCGATTGATAAGTCACCAGTTCTCCACGCGTCTGTGCAATAGCCCGGGTCAGATTAGGAGAGCGCAATTCTAAGTTATAACCCAAGTACTTCTGAGAGCGCTCAGGGCTATCATCCAAATCATACCTGGAGTGCTTAAACTTTTGATGGCCATGTGTGTAGTGATAAGCGTATGAGCGGGCCGCCACAACTATAGTTTTGATTTTATGCTCATTATCCGAATTCGACACCTCTCCCAATCCCTTCAGATAATCTTCTATGTCCAGCTCATTGACTACCTCAACACGCTGATTAAACAAGGAAAAAATCAAATTGTTTCGAAATTTATTGTCATTTAGGCTTGGGTTCCAACCTGGACGATTTTCGTAATTACTGATAGTAAAAACCCCCTGGCTTTCAAGTTTTATGCTTCTGGCTATATAACTTCGCTTAGCAAATCGCACATTGAGATTCGCTCCCACCTTCGTGACAGAAATCTGAGTCTGCGCAGGGATGTCAGCTCTATGCTTGCCTTTTATAATTAGACTAGAATTTTGTGTATTCACCAATTGAATATTATCAGAATCTAGCTTCGACAAGAGCACCCGTATATTATTGTCTGAGCCGGCATTAGCTTGTGGCAGGTTGGCCTGAACCACCTGTGTTTTTGAGGGAGTCTTCACCTTCTGTTTCTGCTTCTGAGAAGCAGAAGTATTTGTCAGTTTTACAGTTACAAATTTATTATAGAGGCTCTTGCCCTTATAAAAAAGACGCAGTTTAAACTTTTCAGACCGTAATTGCTCCAGAGTAACACCTAGTTTGAGCTTAAAAGTCTGATTTGGCCTTACAGTTGAGCTCCTTTTGTGATGCTGGATTTGGATGGATTTTTTTTTCAAAAAACTAGCCCGTAGCAGCTTGGTATTTAAGTTTTCGGACAAGGGGTTTGTTAGCTCTAGGCTAATTGTTTGGGACTTTGCATTCATGCTAAACTCAAAATTACCTGGCTGTGCCGGCTGAGCAGCGCGTTTTTGCGGTTTTATATACAGGCTATTACTAATAATCTTCAGTGCGGAATTCGGGACCAAATGAATCGCCTCTAAGCCCTCTAGGTCCTGAATTTTATACTCCAGGGGAGTATTTTTCTGCAATTTTTTCCTATTAAAACTACCGGGAATCGGCCTGCCATCCTGGTCAATCAAGGAGAGCTCCTGCTTTGAAATGGCCTTGCGGGACTTGCTCGTTAAATAAATGGTATCCTTGATTCTTTTCAGCTTGATTTGAATTGGTTCCACCCGGTAAATAAACACCTGGCTCAGATTTTGTTTTTGCTTTTTCCCATTCAAAAAAACCTCAAATTCTAGCTGGTTAAAGCCTGGTTGCAAATTAGCCGCCTTGATTTCTATCCCTGCTACCTTAAAACGCTTCAAATCCTTATCTAAGTAATGTTTTTGGGACGTTGCTATGTTTTTGATGTAGGTCTGGTCTTTGTTCCAAACTTCCTTGCTAGCATTTCTGAGTACGAGTTTATGAGTCACAAACTTACTGCGAGTTTCTATGGCAGGCAAAAAATCTGGCATGGTAGCAAAATTTTGGGGCCTTTGCTGCTGGCCAACTTGCTTCTTGATAGCAGGAAGTTCCGCGTACAAGAAGTCGCCTGGGCAGACAGTACTATCATTGCTTCTATGAGCCATAATGGTAGGATAGACCTTCTGTTTATAGATAAATTTAGATTCTGGCTCCAGGCCATATTCTCGGCTTAACTTAGCAAGCAGCTTACTTAGTTGCTTGACTGCTATCCGGCTGGGCGCCTCATCATGATAATTGCCCATGAGTGCCACACCTATCGTGGTCTTATTGACTGGCTTGGAATGCCCCGCCACAACGGCTTTGCCTCCCTTACGTCCCTCAAAAATCTGTCCGTTGGGTGCTATTAAATAATGGTAACCTATATCTCCCCATTTTAAATGCTTAGTATGGTACTGATAAATATTTTGCACCGCCACGCGCGGATCATCCAAGTCTTTAGTAGTAGCCGTATGATGCACAACTATTCCCCGAATGTACTTCGCATATTCCTGGGGCCAAGTTAAAACCCTGTCATTTTCTTGCAGATTCACCCTATCAATTTCCGGATCATTTAAACTTTTTGCATAGAGGCTCATAGAGAGATTGGCATATTGATTGGAGCGATAAGTTAGAGCTTCATTGGCACCCCAGTCTGAGCGAGTAATTATGCCATTTGCTAAGACAAAGGAGTTCGATGCCAGTAGGATGGGTTTTGGCTTAGCTATATATTCCCGGGATAGCAGGCCTAAATCAAAGTTAGTTTTAAATTCCAAGCGATCACTTGGGTTAAAATTAAAGATAGCCGAAGCTGTATCGTGCTCCAACTCAAAGTCTATGGTGACAAAGTCTGAGTCGGCTGTTCTAACTTGTAAAAAAGGCTTTGTCAGCACTTTGTCAACTTCAAGTATAACCGCGCTAGCCTCTTGGTTTAAGTGCACTGTGTGAGTGTTTAAAGCCAGGACTGGAGTTAAAAGTAGCCAGGTACAACAAACAATCATAATTTTACAAAACCTCATAAAGCATCTTTAGACAGATAAATTCTAGCAAAAAATTGCAAACAATACAAAGCGATGTTAAAATTATAGTAAGAAAATTTAACAAAAAAATATGGATATAGTAAACAAAACCTCCTTGGACAAGCTGATTAGCTCCAACAAATTAGTACTGGCTGACTTCTTTGCCGACTGGTGCGGGCCTTGTCAGATGCTCATACCGATTTTAGAAGACTTACACAAAGAGCACTCCGAAACTATAGCAATAGTTAAGGTAGATGTAGACCAGTCTCAAGATTTGGCCACAGAATATCAGGTGTCTTCGATTCCTACTTTGGTATTTTTTAAGGACGGCAAAGTCCAAGAAACCTTAACAGGATTTCAATCCAAAGATGCTCTCGCCCAAAAAATCAAGGATTTGTCATAAGCTCTTTTGCAGCCGCAAGGCAGCCTGAAAAGCTAACTGGTCTACGATTTCATTTTCATGGTGGCCGGCGTGCCCCTTAACCCAATGGAAACTCAGTTTGTTTTCTAGACCATAACTTCTGGCAAGTTCCGCTTCCATCAAAAGCCATATATCCTGGTTGGCCTTGCGCTTCCAGTTTTTTGTCAAAGTGTTAACTACTAAGCGAGAATCCGAAAAAACCTCAATCTGCGAGTCGCTAATCTCCTTCAAATTCAAGAATTCAAAAGCCTTAACTATAGCCAGCATTTCCATGCGATTATTGGTAGTGGCCTTTTCCGAGCCAGACAATTTGGCCTCCTTCAATAATTTACCGCGCTCATCAAACTTCTGTAGATAAACGCCGTAGCCCCCCGGCCCCGGGTTGCCCAGACAACTTCCATCTGTGTAGACCTTAACCTTAAAATTCATACTTGCTTAATTACTAGCCTTTATATTATACTAAAAATATTTAAAAAGTATAATATGAGTTTGCAAATAGGAATAGTAGGGCTACCAAACGTAGGGAAGTCCACCTTGTTTAACGCCCTCACCAAGGCTCACGCTGCAGAAGCTGCCAATTACCCTTTTTGCACCATAGACCCCAACGTCGGCATAGTAGAAGTACCAGACCACAGGCTAGACCAACTCAGCGAACTCGTCCAACCCGAAAGAACCCTAGCTGCCGCCATAGAATTTGTAGATATAGCCGGGCTCGTCAAAGGAGCTTCGCAAGGAGAAGGTCTAGGCAATCAGTTTTTGAGCCATATTCGGCAAGTAGATGCTATCGCCCACGTCATCCGAATTTTTGAAGATGAAGATGTTCACCATGTGCACGGCGAGATCAACCCGCTCTCCGATAAGGAGGTGATAGAGGCGGAGTTAATTATTGCCGATTTGCAAACTGTGCAAAAAAGAAGATCCAAGGCCGAAGGCGAAGCCAAAACAGGCCAGGCTGACAAAAAAAAGTACCTAGCAGCCATCCAGGGCCTAGAAGCACACTTAGAGTCCGGAGAGAAAGCCATAGAATATAGTGACGACCCAGAACTACTGGCCATGTTTTACGACCTGCATCTTTTAACTCTCAAGCCCTTTATTTATGTCCTCAATGCCAAGGAGCAGCAGCTCAGCCAGGTTAACTTAGAGGAATACAGAAGCAAGCTCCAACTCCGAGCTCATGATGACCTGGTAGTGGTCTCAGCCCAAATCGAAGCGGAATTATTGGGTCTAGATGCCCAGGAAGCCAAGCTTTTCTTAGAGGACATGGGACTCACAGAGCCCACCCTGAATGCCTTGATCCGAAAAGCCTATAAGATTTTAGGACTACAAACATATTTTACCGCCGGCCAAAAGGAGGTACGGGCCTGGACCATTAAAATAGGAGCCACCGCGCCTCAGGCAGCCGGAGTGATTCACACCGACTTTGAAAAGGGATTTATTAAAGCCGACCTAGTCAGCTTCGAAGAGTTCATTCAAAGCCAGGGTTGGGCCGGAGCCAAGGAGTCTGGCAAGCTCCGGATGGAAGGTAAGGAGTATATTGTCCAAGACGGAGATGTGATTTTGTTTAAATTCAATAATTAAAGAGTTAAATTGACTTGAATTTTATTTTAGATCGACTACAATAAAAACACTTGAGCGGGTATGGTATAGTGGCTATTACGTTGCCTTGCCATGGCAGAGACAGGAGTTCGATTCTCCTTACCCGCTCCACTTTGCAAATCTCAGTGCCTAATCCAAGCCAGCCTGCTTCAGCTGGGCTATATTTAGGATCCGTCAAATTCAACATGCCTACAACATATAGTGAGTACAAAACAAAGCCTGGTTTCGGCAAGCCAAAGCATTTGATAGGATGGACTTGTCAAAGCTATAATTTGCTCATTAAAACCAAATAAGATGTTAGGGAAGTTCTTAAAGGCAATCACAAAACCAAGCCCTCCAGAAGCAGACTTAGAATTGTCTCGAGGAGTCACGCCTGAGCTTGCCCCCCATCAACAAGATTACCTCAGACTAGTCGGAGAGACCTTAGAACGCAATAAAGACCTCAGATTTCCAGTACACCCTCCCATTCTTGAGCGAAGCAACCTAGCCCAAGAAGTTGACTACTATATACAGCACAATTATTTTATTCCAACAGAATTGGTCCTGGAATTATTAGTATCGACCCAGAATTTTTTTACAGTCACACAAACTCATCCTAATTGGCCGCGCTATCTAGAAATAAATCAAGTTGCCCCAGCTTTTACAATTGATCTAACGTCCCGCATGTACCGCTATAATCCCAATGGGGTTCAGCTACTAATTACCTCCCTGTGGAACTTTAACGACATTTGCTCGACTTATTTACCACACCTAAATAGCACCAACCCTAGGGCTGCTTTTATAAGCGCTAGAAAAAACCCAGGACTGGACAATGCAGATGAAGCAGGTCTACCAACAACTCCCAAAGTCACTATACGCATATTTCCTCCCGACGCTCAAAAAACTATGGACATACATCCAAGTAGCCTAGAATTCCTATTACTCAATCTACAAACCATGATTAGCAAGTTACCTGAAGTTGTATTTGATCCTAAAGAATTTGAAGAAGAGTCTAGCCGCGCGAAGCCTCTAGAAACAAACCCTGGCACTAGTAACCCGTACCTGATTCCACAGGACGAGCCATCCTCATCCCCTCAAACCCACACACCAACCCCGGAGGAAATAACTCTAGGAGGTAGCAAATCACAGGAAAAACCCGAAATGGCATTTCTAAAAATAGGCACTAAGGGCTTTGTAAAGCTGGGCCCCCAAATTGATCCCACCGAAGTATTGATTGTAGATATTGGAGAGCGCATGGTGACTATCGAAACTTTTCATGGAGTACCACAGGACATGCGCCAAACTATTTCGAAACACTATCCCGAAATCCTAAAGGAATATCCAGAACTTTTTCAGGAATGCGCCGAAGACGCAGCCATCCTTTTAGAAAGCGCCGGTTGTCAAGACCTATCCCAAGGATTAAGCTGGCAGCAAACGACAGCCTTTATGGTATCCAGGAATGAACTAACTATAGATATGAACGCTAATCGGACTCCCCAAAGTCCCCATGTTCCAGTTTTCCTGAACCCTTTATACTTTCGAGTCAACTCAAGCCAGATCGATCAACTAAAATCCCTGAGCCAGGCCTATCAAA
>CAZFPD010000025.1:5006-12900 GCA_964521035.1 uncultured Candidatus Peribacteria bacterium | reverse complement strand
AAGAAGTTGTCGAAAAAAATCAGACCGAACAGCAAGTTTTAAAAAACTTAATAGAAAATCTCACTCACAAACTAAACCTACTCAAACAATGCCAATAGTTCTCAGCCAAATCGAAGCCCTCATCCAAGAAAAGCAACTTAAAAAAGCTAACAACTTGCTCCAACAATATTTTCGTGAAAACGGGATAGACTCACAAGGTCAAAAAATATACCTCAAACTCAAACAGGCCATCCAAAATTACAACCAAGAAATAGGCAACTTCACCATCCAAGAAATCTCACAATTAATAAAAAAAGAAGATTTTAATGGCGCCCTCCAAAAACTCAATCAAAGTAAACAATATTTAGAAAAGGATCCAAAGTTTCAAAAGTTTTACCTCAAAACCATACAGCAAATCCACAAACAAAATAACCTGCAGTATCAAAAATTCATCAAACTAGAAACCAAAAAACTCAAAAAACTCATCCAGGCTAATCAAGAAAACGAAGCCTTAAGCGAAATCCAAGGACTCTGTGCCAAACACCCTAACAATGCCAGTTTGAAAATTTTACTTCAAGAAACAAAAGTCCAGATCATAGATCACAAAATTAAAAAAAACCGCAAACAACTGGAGTCATCCAAACCCAAAGACCAGCTAGAATTCTACAAAAAACTCTACCAAATCGATCCTAAGCATCCTAAAATAAAAATAGGACTATCCAAAGCCAAAAAGGCCCTGGATCAAGAAGGTTATTTTCAAAAAGATCAATACCTCCAAGAATCTGAAATGCAAATCAAAATCTTGTTTAACACTCAAAAATACCAAAAATGTAACCTGGCCTGCATAGAACTACTACGTTTTGATACTAACAATAAACTCGCTCAAAAATATTTTAAGAAATCACGTCATGGCCTACAAAAACAAAATCTAGGCATTGCTTACCAAAAATTACAAAGTCACCTAATCCAAAAAGCATGATACTCTCAGACAGAGACATCAAAAAACATATCCAAGCAGGCAAAATTACCGTCAGTTCCAAAGACCAAAAACATCTTGCAAACATCAATTGTTCATCTATGGATCTCAGATTAGGCAAATACTTTAAAGTCTACAAACATGCCCAAATTGCTGTTCTAGACCCAAAAAACCCGAGCGGCATCCAAAATATGACAGAACTAATAGAAGTCACCGGCGACAAACCTTTCATAGTTCAGCCTGGCGAGTTTGTATTAGGAGTCACAGAAGAAGAAATAGGACTAGCAGATGATTTAGTAGCCAGAGTAGAAGGACGCAGCTCCTTAGGAAGACTAGGAATCATAGTACATTCTACCGCCGGCTTTGTTGATGCCGGTTTTAAAGGTACCATCACCTTAGAAATCACCAACATCAACCGTCTACCAGTAGCCTTATATCCCGGGATGAGAGTATGTCAATTAGCCTTCGAACTCATGAGCAGCCCAGCCGAAGTTCCATATCATAAAAAGGCCAGCTCCAAATATCAAAACCAAAAATTACCCGAAGAAAGTCGCATCCTGATAGACCCAGAATTTCAAATAAAACCTAAGCAAGCCAAGACCGACTAACTCTCAATCCCACAAATTAAAACCACAAAGAAAACAGCTTTTTTTGTAAAGAGAATCCATTTGAAAAAGGCGGCTTTTATATATATCTTGTATGTACGCCCAAAAATTCACACCAAATATAGTATATAACATTAAAATATGGAAAGCGTCAAAAAACCAAATCCAGTCCAAATCAACACAACTCAAAGCCCAGGCTTAAAAATAGAAAGAGTATTTACCAAAACAGACATAAACCCACTAGAAAATATAGAATATGAAAAAAGAGATTGCATTATAACTGGATCTGACGGAAAAATAGTCTTTGAATTGAAGGACAACGAAATCCCAAAACCATGGTCTCAAGTTGCCAGCGATATAATGATATCCAAATACTTTCGAAAAGCTGGAGTCCCTCAATATGATACAGACGGTAACATCCAAATGACTAAAGAAGGAAAAATCGTGCTAGGGCCAGAAAAGTCAGCCAAACAAGTAGTAAAAAGACTCGCTGGGTGCTGGAGATACTGGGGACAAAAATACGGATATTTTGCAAGTAACGACGATGCTGAAAACTTTGAGGCTGAACTACTACACATGCTCATCAACCAGATGGCCGCCCCAAACTCACCTCAATGGTTTAATACCGGACTCAACACAGCCTATGGGATCACCGGACAAGCCCAAGGACACTACTATTGCGATCCCAACAGCGGAACCCTTACCAAATCAACTGACGCTTACAGCCATCCACAACCACATGCCTGCTTCATACAATCCATTAATGACGACCTCGTAAACGAAGGAGGAATTATGGACTTATGGGTAAGAGAAGCCAGATTATTCAAATATGGATCTGGAACAGGCACCAATTTCTCCAGCATACGAGGTTCCAGCGAGCCATTAAGCGGAGGAGGGTATTCTAGTGGACTAATGTCCTTTCTCCGCATTGGAGACCGAGCCGCAGGAGCCATTAAATCTGGAGGCACCACTCGCCGTGCAGCTAAAATGGTCTGTCTAGACCTAGATCATCCAGACATAGAAATTTTTATTAATTGGAAGGTCGAAGAAGAAAAAAAAGTCGCAGCACTCATAGCAGCAGGTTATGACAGCGACTATAACGGAGCAGCCTACGACACCGTAGCCGGACAAAACTCTAACAATTCCGTACGTATTCCACACGAATTTATGAGCAAGCTAGAGCTAGGACAAGATTGGGACCTTGTCTGGAGAACCAATGGAAAAACATGCCAAAGTATACCAGCCCAAGAACTCTGGAAAACCATAGCCAAAGCCGCCTGGCAATGTGCTGATCCTGGGGTACAATACGACGGCACCATAAATGATTGGCACACCTGCCCACAAGATGGAAAAATCAATGCCTCTAATCCTTGCAGTGAATATATGTTTTTAGATAACACAGCCTGCAACTTAGCTTCCATTAATTTAGTGCACTTCTTTAATCCAGACAGCAATCAATTTAAAATCAAAGAATACTTGCATGCCATTCGTGTCTGGACCATAGTCCTAGAAATTAGCGTGCTTATGGCCCAATTCCCATCCAAAGAAATTGCAGAACTCTCCTATAAATACCGTACTCTAGGACTAGGATACGCCAACCTAGGCTCCATACTAATGCGGATGGGGATCCCTTATGACTCCGACCAAGCTCGTGGCATCTGCGCTTCTCTGACTGCAATTCTAACTGGAGAAAGCTACCGGACTAGTGCTGAAATGGCCCAAATTAAAGGAGCCTTTCCAGGTTATGAAAAAAACCGCCACGACATGCTACGAGTTATTCGAAATCATAAAAGAGCAGCCCAAAACGCCGACCTATCCGAATATGAAAATCTCAGTATCAAACCTCAAAGTATTAACCCTCAGAACACACCAGAGTATCTATTGAAAACAGCCGAACAAGTCTGGGACAAGGCCTATGCGCTTGGAGAAATTTATGGCTATCGCAATGCTCAAACCACAGTCATTGCACCAACAGGCACCATAGGACTACTCATGGACTGTGACACTACAGGCATAGAACCAGATTTTAGCCTAGTCAAATTCAAAAAACTAGCCGGAGGTGGTTATTTCAAAATCATCAACCAGTCCGTAACTCCCGCCCTGCAAAACCTAAAATACCAACCAGAAGAAATCAAGAATATACTTACATATATAATAGGTACTGGAGAACTCAAAAAACTCAAACACATTAACATAGAAACCCTCCAAGCCAAAGGCTTAAGCCTTGAACACATTCAACATTTTCAATCCAAGTGTGCTACTGCCTTTAGTGTCACAGACGTTTTTGCAACCTACAATATTCCCGGAGACCTACTCAACAAACTTAATCTTGGTGAAAAAGAAATCAACAACCCTAAATTTGACTTTTTGCAGCATATAGGGTTCACCCAATCTCAAATTCAAGAAGATAGTAAAATCCTCTGTGGCAACATGAAAATAGAAGGTGCCCCCCACCTAAAAGAAGAACACCTAGCCATATTTGACTGTGCCAACAAAAATGCCGATGGAAAACGCTTTATTCATCACGACGGGCACATTCGCATGATGGCAGCCGCCCAAAGTTTCATCTCTGGGGCTATTTCCAAAACCATCAACATGCCAAACGAAGCAACTATACAAGATATAGAAAACGCTTACTTATTAAGCTATAAACTCGGAGTCAAAGCCAATGCAATTTATAGAGACGGATCCAAACTATCTCAAGCCCTATATAGCGGAAAAGATTCTGACTCCAACGAACCAGAAAATGAAGCTGAACAAAAAACAATTGTCCAAGTCACACAAACCAAACGCGACCTACCTATGCGCCGCAAAGGCATCACCATAGAATCCAATATCAGCGGCAACAAAGTCCATCTAAGAACTGGAGAATACGAAAACGGGGAACTGGGAGAAATCTTCATCGACATGTTCAAAGAGGGAGCTGCCTTCCGTAGCCTACTAAATGCACTGGCAGTTTCAGTTTCTATTGGCCTACAATATGGAGTGCCACTCAACAAATTTATAGAAAAATTCACCTTCACCCGCTTCGATCCAAGTGGAATCACTAACCACCCAAACATTAAAACCTGCACCTCTATCGTTGACTTTATCTTCCGCGCCTTAGGAATGGAATATCTTAATCGAACTGACTTTGTACATGTAAAACCAAAACCCGAAGAAGACCAAACAACTACCGAAAAAACCACTGCAAGCAACAACACTCAAACTCCAGAAACCGAAATCAACTCCAACCCAGCAGATAATGTAGAACAACATCTTTCAAATATGATGGGGGACGCACCACCCTGCAATGTCTGTGGACACATCACAGTCCGCAACGGAGCCTGCTACAAATGCCTAAATTGTGGAAATTCTCTAGGATGCAGCTAAAACAAAAGGCCTCACACGAGGCCTTTTTCTTATTCCCATTCTATGGTGGCTGGAGGTTTTGAGGTAATATCATAAACTACTCTATTTATACCCCTAACCTCATTTACTATGCGATTGGAAACCCCAGCTAAAAATTCATAAGGCAAACGTGACCAATCTGCAGTCATCCCATCTTCAGAAGACACCAATCTTAAAACCAAAGGGGATTCGTAAGTTCGCATATCTCCCATAACACCAACACTTTTAACTTCAGAAAGCAAAACACACAAGGCCTGCCAAGTGTCATCGTAATGACCAGAATTTTTTAATTCTTGCAATAAAATATCATCGGCCTGAGAAAGAGTTTTAACCTTATCTGGAGCCAAGGGCCCGATTATACGAATAGCAAGACCAGGACCCGGAAAAGGATGTCGGCTTACAATCTCTTGCGGGACTCCTAAAACCCGCCCTACTTCTCGGACCTCATCTTTAAATAATTTACGAAAAGGTTCAAGGAGTTTAAACTTCAAATCTTTTGGCAAGCCACCCACATTATGATGAGATTTTATTTTATGCGCCACCTCCGAAGCATTAGCCGAATCAATGTGAGGATCACAAGACTCAATAACATCTGGATAAAGCGTTCCCTGTGCTAAAAAATCAAAATCACCTAACTTTGCTGATTCTTCCTCAAAAGTTCTAATAAATAATTCTCCTATGATTTTTCTTTTAGTTTCAGGATCAGAAACCCCAAAAAGTCTGGACATGAATTTTTCTCTGGCATCCACAGCCACAACTTGGATATCAAATTTTTCAACAAAAATTTTCATTAAATTCGCAACTTCATCCTTCCTCATAAAACCATGATCTACTATCATACAAGTTAACTG
The DNA here is from genome assembly GCA_964521035.1 of uncultured Candidatus Peribacteria bacterium. Lineage (GTDB taxonomy): Bacteria > Patescibacteriota > Gracilibacteria > UBA1369 > JAAZXH01. The sequence continues at coordinate 7,099 of CAZFPD010000025.1, read as the reverse complement.
ATCTCCTATAGCCTTATTTAATAAAAACGCCAAAACCGAACTATCAACGCCACCAGACAAGCCAAGTAGTACTTTTTTATCACCTACTTCTGAACGAATTTTCTGGATCTGATCTTCAATAAAATTTGAAACCGTAAAATTACACTCAGCTCTACAAATATTAAGCACAAAATTTTTCAACATTGCAGTTCCGCATTCAGAATGCACCACCTCTGGATGAAATTGCACACCATATATTTTAGAGTTTTCATTTGCAATCGCAGCATTTTCAGTGATTTTAGTATCCACAATAGAAACAAAATCTTCAGGTAATTTCGTAACTGAATCACCATGAGACATCCACATAATAGAATCATCAGTTACTCCATCTAAAATAGGCGAATCCTTTAAAATACTAATGTTAGCTTTGCCATATTCTCCCTTGCCAGTATGTTCCACTACTCCACCCAATGTATGTACAATCAGTTGCATGCCATAACAAACTCCCAACACGGGAATATTAAGTTGTAAAAACTCCAGAGTCAAAGTCGGTGCACCATCACCATATACGGAATTTGGCCCACCAGATAAAATTATTCCTATTGGATTATGCTTCTTTATCTCCTCAAGAGACACCTTATGAGAAACAACTTCCGAAAAAACATTAAACTCACGAACCCTACGCGCAATCAATTCACTATATTGAGAGCCGTAATCAATAATAAGTATTTTTTGCATTACGAAAATTAGATATAAAAATTATAAACTTAGGTCAACTGCTTATCAAGCCTATCTTTAGTCAATAGAAAAATTTCTAATGAAGCCTGTTGTAAAACCTCAGGTATATTACTCTGAGTATGCGTAGCAGACGTTAATAATTCATCCCAAACTGGAACAATTTTGTCCGGATTAGAAACTACCCAACCACCAGGTTTATCTAATGCAGCATACCTTACATCTCGTATTCCTGCATTATGAATTGCACAGGTACACATCGGGCAAGACTCTAAAGTTGTGTATATCGTCAAACCTTTAGCAGTTATACTATCTGATGCAGTTATACTATCTGATTTTGAAAAATATTCTTTTATAACATCAACTTCTGCGTGAGATATAAATGCCAAAGGATAATTTGATTCAAAAACACGGTTCCTACCACGAGCTATTAGTTGTTCTTTCTTTGCTAACACAGCACCAACACCATAACTACCATGAGCAGCTGCCTCAACCGCAGAAACAAAAGCTGCAAATGAATGTGTAGAATCACAAATATCAAAAGAGTCAGACCAAGCACCTTTACGCAACGATTTAATATATCTATCCTCCAAAACAGTTCTAACACAAGTATTTACAGAAGCATTAAAATTACTATCTGTACTATCCTGCCCCATACGAGAAATAGCCCTGTCTAAAACCGCAACACTACGAGCAATATAATCCATATCAAACAAATTAAAATCATAGCCTATAGTAAATAAAGGCACTTGTCAAAAATAATGTCTAGGTTTTTTTAAAGGATTGCACAAAAGTGGTTAAAGGTACAGCCAGAATCAAAGCCGTTGAACCTAAAATAATTCGAATAAATTCTTCAATAAACATCTCGGTATTCAAACGAAACCAAACTGGCATAGCGGTATCTACATGCAATACCAACAACCAAGGCAGAAAAGCTGCCATATAAGCAAAAAACAAAGTATTGATTAAAGATGCGATGTGATGTCTACCAACCATCATAGCCTGAGCATACAGTTCATTAAAGCTGTAATTGGGATTGGCTTCTTGCAGGCGGTCGACGATAGACATCTGGGAAATAACCACATCATCCAAAATTCCAAAGGTTCCAAGTATAACACCTATGTTAAACAAAATCCGCATATCAAATTGTACATTCTCAGAAACCGACAAGAAAAAAGCCTCCTCACTTCCTACCCCAGTTAAAAACAAAAAGTCTGTAAAAAAATTAGAAATCAGTAAAAACACAATAGACAACACAAACATAATCATAAAAGCTCGAAAAGTAGCTGCCTTAACTCCATGCGTAATCAATAAATTCACCAACATTAATATAAATACCAACAAGGCAATGAATGCTAAATTAGCGCTTGTAGCCAGCA
>CAZFPD010000025.1:0-4996 GCA_964521035.1 uncultured Candidatus Peribacteria bacterium | reverse complement strand
TCAAGACAAAAAAACCATAGGCCAAAGAAAACAACAAAGCTAAAAGCGATCTCACACCATCCTTTCCGGCCACATATACAGCAGACACCACAAAGATCAGAACCAGCGGAATCAACCTATATAAACGAAAACTATCCACAAAATTTTGATTTTCATCAACCACTACCTGAGAAGCCCTAGAACTCGACAAAAAATCTGCATTATTAATAATACTAAAATCCGCAATAGCCAAACTAAAACAGGTAGTAATTAACAAAAAAAGAAACAACTTGAACATAAAATTTAAATTTAATACAATTAAATTATATAGTAAAAACCAATGCTAGAAAAACCAAAATGGTTAAAAGTAAGACCTCCGCATAAAAATACCAAAATGCAGGAGACCATTCAAAGATTAAAAAAACTAAATCTGGCAACAGTATGCCAAAGCGCCCGCTGCCCAAATATGGCAGAATGTTGGTCGACAGGCACCGCTACCATTATGGTAATGGGAGACACTTGCACCAGAGCTTGTAAATTTTGCAATGTCAAAACTGGCATGCCTGATAAACTTGACCCGCTTGAGCCACAAAAAACCGCTTTTGCAATTAAACAAATGGATATTGACTATGTAGTTATTACTTCAGTCGATAGAGATGAACTACTTGACCAAGGAGCCAATCACCTCAAAAAAGTTATCGAAATGGTTAGGAGATTTAACCCAGATATTAAAATTGAAATCCTAGCGCCTGACCTTAGAGGCAAAGTTGAACTTTTAAAAATTGTCCTTGCAGCCAAACCTAAAGTCTACGCTCATAACATTGAAACAGTCAGACGCCTAACTCCACAAGTTAGAGATATTCGAGCCACGTACCAAAACTCACTCAATATTTTAAAACAAGCCAAACAAATAAACCCCGTGCATTTAACCAAAACCTCTATCATGCTAGGGCTTGGTGAAACTCCAGGCGAAGTTCTGCAAACTCTCTCAGATCTAAGAAAGAATGACTGCGATATCATCACATTCGGACAATATATGCAACCCAGCCCTAAACATTACAGGGTGCAAAAATATGTTCCACCCCAAGATTTTTTATGGTACACTAAAATGGCTTACTGCCTCGGGTTTAAATTGGCTTATGGTGGGCCATTAGTTCGAAGCAGTTACAAAGCAGGACAATATTTTAAACAACTACAAAATGCTTGATCCAATGATATATCCGATCTTTGCAGAGTACGCCAAACATCCCTACCAAATGTATCAGGTCATGAATGAAAAAGGTGAAATCGTCGGAAATAAACCCGAAGGAATCGAAAACGAACAAATCCTTGAATTATACACCTGGATGAAAAGGATGGAAGCCTTCGATCAAGTTTGCATAAACTTACAAAGAACAGGCCGCATGGGCACCTACCCAAGTATCAGAGGACAAGAAGCCTGCCAAATCGGATCCGTTTATGGACTCCTTGAAAACGACTGGCTCGTTCCAACCTTTCGAGAATCTGGAACCATGTTGTACCACGGCACAGACCCAGTTCAAATTATGCAATACTGGATAGGTAACGAAAGGGGATCTGAACATCCAAAATCCAAAAACGTACTCCCTATACAAATTTGTGTCGCTGCCCATTTACCACATGCGGTTGGGCTTGGATGGGCCGAAAGACTCAAAAACGGTCAAAATATAGCGGTCTGCTCCTTTTCAGATGGAGCTACCAGCGAAGGGGACTTTCACGCAGCTATGAATTTCGCAGCAGTTTACGATACCCGCACCATATTCTTTTTGCAAAACAACAAATATGCAATTTCAACTCATACTAACTTACAAACTAAAGCCGAATGTTTTGCAGTTAAAGGTGAGGGCTATGGCATGCCAAGTATCAAAGTCGATGGCAACGACATCCTCGCAACCATTGCAGTCATGCAAGAAGCCCAAAAACTAGCACGAGACGAAAATAAATCCAGTTTTATAGAAGCCATGACCTACCGTTTACTAGACCACACCACCTCAGACAACTCCAAACTCTATAGAGAAGATGCAGAAGTAGAAGCAGCCCAAAAACTAGACCCTATTTTAAGGCTAGAACTATATTTAAAATCTGAAAACCTAATTAACGATCAAAAGATCCAAGAAATCGAAAAAAATGGGCGCCAAGAAGCCGAAGGCTATGCAGAAAAAGCCCTAGCAAGTCCTGACCCAGCACCCGAAGACATGTTTAAATACTTACTAGCCGAACCCTACCCTGATTTAGTAAAACAAATGCAGTCTATCCATGAAAATTTAAACCCAACAACATGAGCCAATTAAAAATAGTAGAGGCTCTAAACCAAGCCCTAGACCAAAAAATGGCAGAAAACGATAAAATCCTTTTACTTGGAGAAGACATCGGTTACCTCGGTGGAGTATTTCGCGTCACCAAAGGTCTAATTCAAAAATATGGCCCCGAAAGAGTCTTTGAAACGCCCCTCACAGAACAAGGTATCATCGGGACAGCATTAGGCTTAAGCGTGAATGGCTTTAAACCAATTTGTGAGATCCAATTTGATGGTTTTATCTGGACTGGCTTTGACCACATCATCAACAACGTGGCCCGACTACGAACCCGTTCACGAGGTAGATACACCTGCCCAATGGTAATTCGCGTTCCATTCGGTGGAGGAATTCATGCCCTAGAACACCACTCCGAAAGCATGGAATCAGTCTTTGCTCATACTCCTGGAATCAGGGTGGTAATTCCATCTGACCCATACACCGCCAAAGGACTAATGTGCGCGGCCATTGACTGTGAAGACCCAATAATATTCCTAGAACCAAAAAGAGCCTACCGCTCAATCAAACAAGAAGTTCCAGAAGACATTTACGAAATAGCTCTCGACAAAGCTAGAGTATTACGCAAAGGTCAAGACCTAACAATTATCAGTTATGGAGCTATGATGCACGAAACCAAAAAGGCTCTTGCTGAATATATTAAAACCCGAGCTATTGACTTTGAACTGATAGACTTAATATCACTTTCTCCAATCGACTACGAAACCGTCATCAAATCAGCCAAAAAAACCGGCAGAGTCATTATCATTAATGAGGAAAACCCATTTTGTGGGCTCGCAGCCGAAGTCGCAACTAGAATCACCGAAGACTGCTTCGAACAACTGCAAAGACCAGTGGTACGAGTCACCGGCTTCGACACTATTATTCCGTTACTTAAAACTGAATACAACTACCTACCAAGCTTGAAGAAAATTCAAGCTGGCTTTGATCAAGCTCTTAACTAAATCATATGCAATTTAAATTCCCAGATGTTGGCGAAGGAATCCACGAAGCCAAAATCGTACAAATCAACGTCCAAGCCGGTGAAACTATCAAAAAAAACCAAATCATTTGTGAAGTCGAGACCGACAAATCCGTGGTTGAAATCCCATCACCCTTTGAAGGAATGGTCAAAAACATGCCCCATAAAATTGGAGAAACTATTCACGTAGGGGATTTACTACTAGAATACGAAACAAGTAGCCAAGCTTCAACACAAGTTGAAACAAAATCAGAAGCCGAACCCGAAGCAAAACCAGAAGTAGACTCAAAACCTAAAAAAGAAGGTAATGTAGTCGGATCTTTAGAAGATGCCGATAGTACCCCAGGCACTGGAGAATTTGATTTTAGTTCATACACTCCGGATCAATCCGCAGCCCCGGAAAATGAGAACAGAGCTGAACATCTCAACGCAATCAAATCTGACACAAAAGCCAGCCCAAAACCCAAACCCAGCCCTAGCAATGACGGTAAATCTAAAATGGAACCACTAAGTACTATTCGCAAGGCCATCGCCAAAAACATGCGCAAAACCGAAGCTCAAAGTGTGACAGTGACTCATTTTGCAGAAATTCAAGCCGACCAACTGATCCAAAAACGCCAAGCCTATATAGAAAAAAATCAAAAAATATCCTACCTAGCCTTCATTATAGAAGCCTATTGTCTTAGCCTTAAAGAGTTCCCCAATTTTAACGCCCAATACCATCAAGACGCAGAAAGCTTAGAAATATTTACAGATATAAACATGGGGCTAGCAGTCGACACCGAAAACGGACTTATGGTTCCTGTAATTCAAAAATGTGACAATTTAAACCCCGAAGGTATCAATGAGCAAATCATTAGCCTTGCTAAACTAGCTCAAGAACAAAAACTCAGTGCAGCTCAAATGCAAGGTTCCACAGTCTGCATCACCAACTATGGCTCTATCGGAGGACGCTTTGCCACACCAGTTTTGAACCCAGGCAACCTAATTAATCTTGGCATAGGACGCATGGAAGAAAAAATCTGCCTAGAAAAAGACCACCTACATTCGCACTCCATTATACCAATCAGCCTAAGCTACGATCATCAAATTATAGATGGAGCCAACGCCGCCCGCTTTATCAATCGACTTGAAGAAATCCTCAACCCCTAAAACATTAGAGCTTGACTTATTGGCAAAAAACATTACAGTGTGAGGGATTTAAACCCACACCATGCTCTACATATATCCTGGAGCCAACTCCAAGGTCCTAAAAAGCTTAATACCCAATCAAGAAGCATTCCTTCAACAAATCCCAAGCTATATTATAAACTGTCAAATGAGCGAAGCCCAGCTCCTAAGCTTATACGACCAATTAGCAGCCTTCAAGCCAACTCTAAACGATAGAGAAGCTTTTCACGCAAGATTAAAAGAAATTCTCACCAAAACTAACGAAGAAATCACAACACTCAGCCAAACATATAAAACACAGTCATTAGCAAGCCCAAACTAAAGCTTATTACGTTTTCTCTGACTCTCAGTTAGATACTTTTTACGCAAACGGATATTGGTCGGCGTAATCTCTACAAACTCATCATCCTTGATATATTCTATAGCCTTCTCCAAATTAATATCTAAGGGCGGCACCAAAGTTAAGGCGTCGTCCGAACCGGAGGCCCGCACATTAGTCAATTTCTTACCCTTAGTAGGGTTCACAGTTAAGTCCGTACCTTGATTATGCTCTCCA
>CAZFPD010000024.1:5591-13525 GCA_964521035.1 uncultured Candidatus Peribacteria bacterium | reverse complement strand
TATATGTCAAGAAGGTTTTGCCTGTGGTGGTGGTGCTGAGGATGATTTTTTGAGTAATGCTGACTTCCAGGTGAATGATGAAGACGACTTGTTTAAGGGGGCTATTCCTATTTCCTCTTTGGGCTTAAGCATTAATAAATTTGAATTGAATTTTGGACCAAGAGAAAATTTGGAGTTTGCCTATAACGAATTAACGGCTGAGGTGCAACAAGCCCCATTTGTGCATATTAAATTTGAGGTGGAACCCAAAAATAACTTTATCATCCCCTTGCAAAGAGAAGGCAAGAAAATTGTGGTGGAGATTTTTCATCATTTTGATTCTTAAAATTATTGGATTTTTATCTTATTAGTGCTAGTATAAGTGCGTTTTTAATTCACCATATGTTAGAATATAAATTTAAGGAAGTCGAAGAAAAATGGCAAAAGGACTGGCGTAGTAATACTAGCCTGGCTTTTGATCCAAATAATTTAGATGACTTATTTTATAATCTCTCTATGATCCCCTATCCTTCTGGAAGTCAGCTGCACATAGGCCATTGGTATACTTATTCTGGCAGTGATATTTTTGGGCGTTTTAAAAAAATGCAGGGCAAAAATGTATTGCAGCCCCTAGGTTATGACAGCTTTGGTTTGCCTGCAGAGAATTATGCCATTAAAACTGGAGTGGCTCCAGCGAAGAGCATTAGCACTAATATCGGGGTCATGAGTGGGCAGATTGATGGAATAGGCGCCTTGTTTGAAGATAAGTACCGCCTAGAAACCTCCAGCCCCGAATATTATCAATGGACACAGTGGCTATTTTTGCAACTTTACAACCAGGGCTTGGCGTTCCGTAAAGAGGCTATGGTGAATTGGGATCCCGTGGATAAAACTGTGATTGCCAATGAGCAAATTTTGCCGGATGGCACAGGCGAGCGCTCGGGCGCTGTGATTGTACAAAAAATGATGAAACAGTGGTTTTTCAAAATTACCGATTATGCCGAAGAACTATTAGATTTTTCAGAAATGGATTGGCCAGAAAAGACTAAATTAATGCAAAAGAATTGGATAGGCCGCAGCGAAGGCATCAATATTACCTACCAAATAGACCAGCATGATGCAGATATCACTGTGTTTACCACGAGGCCCGACACAAACTTCGGGGCTACATTTATGGTGATTGCTCCCAACAGTTCCTTTTTACAGGATCATTTTGATAAATTTGAGAACCAGGCCGAAATTCAAGCCTATGTGGATGAGGCGCGCACTAAAACTGAATTAGAAAGGATCTCGGATGGGCGTAAAAAAACTGGCGTTTTCACTGGCCTATACGCCATAAACAAATTAAGTGGAAACAAAATGCCTATTTACGTTAGTGACTTTGTCTTGGCGAGCGTAGGTACAGGTTGTGTGGTTGGGGTGCCAGGACATGACTTGCGAGATTTTGAGTTTGCCCAGGAAAAAGGCATAGCAATTGTGCGAGTGGTGACTGGCCAGGATGGAGACGAATCTGAAATTTGTAGTCCAGATCAGGTGCAGGCGAAGGCTGGTAAAATTGTTAATAGTGATTTCTTAAATGGCATGGATGTGCAGGCGGCTAAGGAAGCTATTATGACTCGCATTGAGAAGGAAGGCTGGGGCAAACGAGTTGTGAATTATAGGTTGCGAGACTGGTCGGTGGCCAGACAACGATATTGGGGTGCTCCGATACCGATAGTTTATGATCCACAAGGGCAGCCTGTGGCAATACCAGAAGAACACCTGCCTTGGCTCTTGCCTAGCGATGTGGATTATAACCCAACTGGCGTGCCTCCCCTAGCGAGCTCCAAAGAGCTAAAAGCTAGGGTAGAAAAGATTTTTGGTCAGGGTTTTACTCCCGAATACGAGACGCTCGATGCCTTTGTGTGCTCTAGTTTTTACTTTTATCGTTATTTGAGTATGCATGACACCAAGCAAATGGCCGATAAAAAGGTTTTAGACAAGCTTTTGCCGGTGGATGTCTATGTGGGAGGTCCAGAACATGCTTGTATGCATCTATTGTATGCCAGATTTATTCATAAATTCTTACGAGATCAGGGCTTATTGACTTGCAAGGAGCCCTTTAAGCGTCTAGTGCATCAAGGTCTGATTACCAAGGATGGCGCTAAAATGAGCAAGTCTAAGGGCAATGTGGTCAAACCAGACGATTATGTGGAAAAATTCGGGGCGGATATATTTCGGATGTATTTGATGTTCCAAGGTCCTTTTATCGAAGGTGGAGACTTTTGTGAAAAAGGCATAGTTGGAATCTTGAGATTTCGAGATAAGATCTTAAATTTTTATAAAAATCCTAAACTCAGGTCAGAGATTGATGCGGAATACGAGTTTAAGCTGCATAGTTTTATCAAAAAATGCTTGCAAGACTATGAAAGCTTCCAGTTTAACACGGTACTGGCTGCCTGTATGGAATTTTACAATTATGGCTCCAAGCACGGCGTTGATCAGGTTGGGCTCGAGTCCTTGATCCAATTCTTGGCTCCCCTAGCCCCGCATTTGGCTGAAGAAATTTGGCATACAGATCTGGGACGATCTGAATCTATTTTTCTCAGTCGCCTGTCAAGCTTTGATCCGGCAAAACTAAAAACAGATCAAGTGGTTTATGCCTTGCAGATCAATGGCAAGCTACGGGCTAGTCTCAGCTTAGAGGCCTCTTTAGCTAAGGATGAAGTCTTGGAAGTAGCTCAAAAACAGCCAGAACTTCAAAAATATCTAACAGATCAAGAAATAATCAAAATTATTTTTGTGCCAGGTAAAATTGTGAATTTTGTGCTTAAGGGATAATAGGAGCATGAATACTAGAAGCCTTGGTAACTGTCGCAATTTGGCTGCGAAAAAAGATCAAACTGGTTGAGGCTAGACACAAAACTGTGGCTATAATGACAATAACTTGTTTTTTTTCCCGACTTAATCCAGCCATAAAGCTTCTTACATTTCTTAATTATACCAAGTTTTTTTTGTTTTGTAAATAAAAAAGGACAATCTTTCTGAGATTATTCGTCGGAAATTATTTTTCTCCGAGAATAGTGTATCTTAGAAAGACTGTCGTGGCAGTAACTGGCTACCTATCTTTTGCCGTACTTTGGTGAGTTTTTAGTCTTACCGCGGACCGCTTGTTTTTATGTGGATCATCTGCTACGATATGTTGGTCAATAGGAGTGATACACCAAGCTGTGCCACACGTAGCGCAAACTACATATTGGCGATGGGGGTTCGATCTTAAGCTAGTTAGTTCTTAGGATCATCATAAAGCAAAAGAGGAAGGGAAAACACCTTGTTTTTCCCTCGGCTCTTTGGCTCTTTGCACTTTTTTCACTTTTTGCCGACTTTTCAAATGTTCGCTCTTAATCTCTGCGTTTCATATTACTTTACCCTCTTTGTTAATGTTTTGCAAATACTTTTTCTTGCAATAAAATTGTTTTGCTTTTTAATATCGCTTCGCTTGCCTGAGAGAAATTTTCATGTTAGTATTTTTTTGAATTGCTAATATGTTTTATGTCCCATACTAAAGCCAAGTATTGTGTCTTGACCTATGGCTGCCAAATGAACCATAGTGATTCGGAAAGGTTGGCGGCTTTTTTGAATAATTATGATTTTTCCCCCACTACTGAGATGGCCGAGGCTGAATTAATCATTTTTAACACCTGTTCTATTAAACAGAAGGCTGAGGATAAGGTCTTGGGGCAAATGCGAAAAGTCGAAAAGCTCAAGCGAACAAACAAAAATCTAAAATTGGGGATCACAGGTTGTATGACTCGGGTCGCGAGCTCTAAGCATAGCCGAACTAAGGATGAGTTATTTAAGTTGATTCCGCATTTGGATGTCTGTTTTCCTATCAAGGACCTGCCCAAGCTGGGTAGTTTGCTCAAGGAGGTAGATCCTAGTTTTGCGGAACTAGAGCAGAAAGAAGCCGATCTTGGAAATTATTTCAAAATTGCCCCAAAGTATAAAACTCCCTTTCAAGCCTACTTGCCTATTATGACTGGCTGCGACAAGTTTTGTACTTACTGTATAGTTCCCTACTCTAGAGGCCGGGAGCAGTCTCGCAGTATAGCAGATGTGTATGCCGAGGCGCTGAAGATTGTAGCTAATGGTGGGCTGGAAATTACCCTGCTCGGACAAAATGTGAATAGTTATGGCCTCAGTTGGGCAGATAAAAAAAGTGGTATTTTTGATTATGAAACACCTCCTTTCGTTCAACTGCTGCGGAAATTAGACCAAATTCCTGGCTTAAAAAGGCTGAGATTTACCTCTCCGCACCCTCAGGATATGTGCGAACAAGTAGTCGATGCGATAGCAGAGCTGGAGACCTTGATGCCCTACATCCATCTGCCTTTGCAATCTGGATCTGATCACATCTTGAAAAAAATGAATCGCAATTATGATACCAAAAAATTTAGTGAGATCGTGGACTATATCCGAAAAAAAATGCCAGACTGTACTATTTCTACCGACATTATAGTGGGCTTTTGTGGGGAGAGCGAGGAAGACTTTCAGCAAACTTATGACTATTTCAAAAAAATAACCTTCGATCTAGCGTTTATTAGCCAATATTCAGCTAGGAAAAATACAGTCGCAGGTCTTTTAAAGAAGGATGACGTGCCCCAGGAGGTCAAAAAGGCACGCTGGCACAAGCTGAATGACCTACTTAAAGAAAACAGCATAGAAAAAAATGCCTACTTCCAAGGGAAGACTGTGCAGGTTTTGGTGGAAAAGTATCTGGAGCGTGAAGACTTGCTGCGAGGTAGATCCGAACACTATAAGGAGGTAGTATTTAAGGGATCCAAAGAGTTAATTGGACAAATTATCCCCGTGCGGATTGCTAAAAGCTTAGAATGGCGCTTGCTTGGAGAGTTAGTCACTTAAAATAAGGCGAAAGTCTGTTTTGCCTCCGTGCTGAAGGGCTTGCTGATTTTGGAAGCTGTTTTGCTGATTGATAAATAATCTTTCTGGCGTCAGATCTTGGTAATGAAAACTCTTATAATATTTGCCCTGGAGCAGTCCGGGAGTTTGCAGGTGATGAAACTGATAATTGATCACCCCATCCTTTTGGAGCTTGTATCCGGAGCTGTAATTGAGCTCCAATTTGCTGTCTTGGTAAGGCTTGGTATTTAATTCTACAAAAACCACTTTGGACTGGGTGTGAATTTCGGTGCTGTGAGTGTATTTGACGGGTTTAGAATCGACTAATACAGAATCTATACTGGCTCCGAGCGGCAGGTGGAGTTTGGCGACCACCTTATTGTCGCCCTTGATAAGAATGTGCCTTAAAGCCTTGGAGATGGGATATAGATTCAACTTGCGTGCCATAGAATCGATATATATTTCTAAATCTTGGCTGTAGCCATGCTTGCGAATCAGCTGGACTTGGTGTCTTGGTTTTTGATTCTTAGTTAAAAAAGTAGTGTGGTAAATTTCGCTTTGCATGTCTAGATCGGTTTTGTTGCCGCCGATAGAGCTTAAAGTCAGCTGAAAGGATTCCTGATTGCGGTTTGAATAAAATTTGTATTCTTGGGACAGCTTTAATTTTTGTAAGACTTGCTGATAATCTGGATTAGAGGTTATTATGCGAATATTTTCTGCCCGGAGATGTTGAATAGCAATGGCTAGTAAATTGTTGGTATTTTTGGTCTGCTGGACCTGATCGACTATTTTGGCGAGTAGTTCTTTGACCAGGATTTTATCATCATGGCGCTGGTCTTTTTGGGCCTCGATCAGCATAGTAAGCGCATAAAAATAATTCTGGCTAGTTAGGGCTAGGTTAGAATTAGGAAAGCTTAAGGGGCCTAGGCTGGGAATTAGATCTTTAAACAAGGATTGATTACAAATAATCAGGGTGTCAAAACTTGGAAATTTAATGCTAGCTAGTTCTTTTTGCAAGAGCTTGTGATAAGCATAAGGGTTGCTGGAAAAATTTAAGTCTCTAAGAAAAAGTTTAGGGTTTAGGTTTTGCAAATTATGCGGTGGATTAAGGTGAGGTAAATACTGTCCGTCTAGCTCGTAAATATCTAGGACCCGAAATTGCTGAACTTTTCCACCAGACACATCGACTAAGGCGAATAATCCGGTAAATCCTCCCAGTGGGCGGATCTCTGCATCATTTTGGATGACTAGCAGGTAACGGTGAGTGGACTTGAGACCAGAAAACTCAGCCAGCATCTGACTGTTTGAAACCATAAAATTAATTTGCTGAGAGAGGCTTAGGAATTTTTGCTTTAATTCCTGAAAATCTTGGCGAATGCCTATGGGTACCTCGGCCTGGTCAAAATCTGTTAAAACCTGGGCTAGATTTTGCACGTGAAAGTTTAGGTCATGTACATCCTCTAGGATCTGATTGAGTTTAACGAAATTGGGGTTCTTGACAAAATCCTGAGCGTTGATGGATACTAGCAAGGGATAAAGCTCTTGAGTCTTTTGAAAAATATGCTGGATTTCGCTATCTAGCTTTTGAAAACTAGCAGTTACAGGAAAAATGGGTTGCAGCTGCCGATAAAGTGCTTCTAACTTGGGCAATAAATCGGCGGCCATGGCAGGGTCTTGCAACAATTGTTCCTGCGATGCGAGACTAGACTTAAGGCTCTCTAATTGACCGGACACATTTTGAATGTCTAGAAATTTAAAAACTAGTAAGTTAAGAACTAGAATTATGATGAGGATCTTTTCAAAAATTTTAATTTCGGTTTTAATCCGTCTCTCCCTCTTATAATTGTGTAGGAGTTTTAAGAAGTAGCTTACCATGAAAGTTTGATTAGGGTCTGAATGCCATCGTCGAAGGTATTACTAATAAGCGCGAGGTTTAAATCTTTTTGGAGCTTGAGCTTTTGGAATAAAGTAGGCCATAAGACCTGGGGCTTGAGTAGGACCACTTCGTCTGCAATTCTGAGTAGGTCTGGATTAAAACTGAGCGGAGTGGTGTTTTTTTGATTGGTTAAAACTTGAGGCTGATAAGTAATTTTGACATAATTTTCTTCCTGCAAATCTTGCACAAGCACAGTGCCATACTGCTTGGATAAATTAAAAATGGCCTTAGATTTGTTTTGATATTCTGGCCCTTTGACGGTGTGATTCAGGCGTTTGACCTTAGACCCATCTGTCAATTGGACGGTATCGCTGTGCAGTCTAAAGTGGGATAAGATCTTTTGTAACAGGCTGAGACTGGTGTTAAAATTGAGCTCAGACAAATAAAGCTGAAAACTGCCATCGTGGCTTAAAGAAAACTGATAAGTGTGTTTGAAACTATCGACGAGTTGCTGAACCTCGCTGATTGAGAGTTGTGGCAGAGTCTTTTGAATCAGATTATCCAGCTTGGGGTTTAGAGCTCTGAGTCTGTAGGCCAGCGAATGTCCATTTACACAAAAAACGCTTTGATAGCCGTCACACTTGAAATTAGCATTTAATCTTGGAAAATTAGGTAAATTTGGCAGCTTGGCCTGGGTGTAGGTGTTTAAGTAAATCCCGTTTCGATCTGGTTTGATGGAGCCTAGAATAGGATTGCTGCTCTGGCTGAGTTGTAAAAAATAGGGTTCAAAAAACAGAACGCCGTATTTGGAAATGGGCAAATGATTAATTTGGGATTGATACTGACTTTGTAAAATAACTGGAGCGGTGATTTGCTGACTTGGTGGGACTTTACTCAGGACTATCTGCTGCTTGCTAACTACAGCATCCTGAATTTGGAGATTGGCATCAAACTTGCCATTTAAAATAATTTTGGGGTGCAGGCTGTCAGCTTTCTGATATAAGAGAAAGGTGATCTGAGAGGCTTGTTTGAGCAGTTCTGTTTGATTGTTCAGGCTTTGATTTAATAAATCTGCAAAGCTGGTCATGACACTGGGCTGGAAACTTTCGTTATGGAAGAATTGATACACATTCGAGGGAAACAAGGATAAACCAAAGACTAAATCGTTTGTGTCTTGGCT
>CAZFPD010000024.1:772-5581 GCA_964521035.1 uncultured Candidatus Peribacteria bacterium | reverse complement strand
AACAGGCTAGAAACACCAGAGCTAAAATAATCGTGGAGAGTTTGCGCATAAAAGCTTTTATATATCTATACTAGCAAAAATTTAGTCTTAAGAAAATCTTATATGCTTGAAAATTTGCTAAAAAAAAGTTAGGATGGCAAAGTATTTAATAGTTTGTTATGGATGTATCTACTTTACGCCGACTATATTTAGATTTTTTTATACAAAAGTATCAACATGCGGAAATAGTTAGTAGCCCGCTGCTGCCGGAAAATGATCCGACCTGCCTGTTTAATTCGGCTGGTATGCAACCCATGGTCCCCTATTTGTTGGGAGCTGAGCATCCGGCTGGGAAGCGGCTAGTAAATAGCCAGATTTGTCTGCGAACTGGAGATATAGACGAAGTTGGAGACGATACGCACCATACCTTTTTTGAAATGCTGGGCAACTGGTCGCTCGGAGACTATTTTAAACAGGAGGCCATAGCATGGAGTTATGAATTTTTGACTGGAAAAAAAGAAGATGGCTGTCTGGAACTGGACCCGCAAAGAATCTGCGTGACTGTGTTTGAAGGAGATAAACAGGTTCCCTTGGATCAGGAAGCCATAGATATTTGGAAGAGCTTGGGTTTTAAGCTGAATTCTGAGTCCAAACCTGGAGATTTGAAGCGTGTTTATCCATATTCTGCCGAGCATAATTGGTGGAAATTGGCTGAGACTGGTCCTTGTGGCCCAGACACAGAAATCTTTTATTATAAGGGCGATTTAAAGGATCCAAAATTTATAAATAATGAGTATGCGCCAAATGATGAAAGCGATATTTATGTAGAAATTTGGAATAATGTGTTTATGAGCTATTATCGGGAACAGGATGGCAGCTTGCGCGAATTAGAAAACCGCAATATCGATACGGGAATGGGCTTTGAACGATTACTCTCCTTTGTGAATGGCGTGCAGAGTGCGTATGAGACTCCTTTATTTAAGCCGGTGCTCGAAAAGCTGCGGGGTTTAAGCTCGGAAAAAGATATAGAAGCCTCGATTAGGATTATTGCAGACCATTTAAGGGCCGCGGTGTTTATTTTGGGAGATGTGTATGGCGTAACTCCATCCAATACGGATCAGGGCTATGTCTTGCGCCGACTAATTCGCCGAGCCGCCCGTCACATGCATAAAATCCAGGTAGAATATTCGCACTGTTTGGATATAGCCGAGGAATTTATTCGGATGTATAAGGATCACTATGGTTTTCTGCAGGATAAGAAGGAGCTGATACTCTCGGAGTTGAAACAGGAAATTGAGCAATTCGCCCTAACTTTAGAAAAGGGCTATAAGGAATTTATGAAAATTAAACAGCAACTCTCCCAAGAAAATTGCAAGCATATTTCAGGTGAGTTGGCGTTTCGCTTATATGACACCTTTGGCTTTCCCTTGGAAATGACTATGGAGCTCGCCCTAGAGCATGATTTACAAGTGGACGAGGATGGTTTTGCACAGGCCTTTGAAAAACATCAGAACTTGTCGCGGCAGGCCTCAGCTGGTAAATTTAAGGGCGGACTGGCTGACAGTTCAGAACAATCTACCAAACTGCATACTGCTACGCACTTGCTGCATCAGGCCCTACGCAATGTTTTGGGAGATCAGGTTGGCCAGAAGGGCTCCAATATCACACCCGAAAGACTACGCTTTGACTTTAATCATCCAGAGGCCGTAACAAAGGAGCAATTAGCAGAAGTGGAAAACATTGTAAACGCTGAAATCGCGAAAAACCAAAGGATTTCCTATGAAACTATGTCGGTGGAACAGGCTAAGGCGCAGGGCGCGATTGGCTTATTTGAGGATAAGTATGCCGATGAAATTAATGTATATAAAATTGGTGATTTTTCGCTGGAAATCTGTGGTGGTCCCCACGTGGAATCTACGGCAGTGCTTGGTCGCTTTAAAATCAAAAAGGAACAAAGTTGTGGTAAGGGAATTCGTAGAATTAAGGCGGTGCTGGAAGGCTAGATCCCCCATTTGAGTTTGGAACGCAGGTGGCGAAAAAAGTTATAGGGTTCCGTACGAATTAGGTTGAGTTGCAGTGCGGATTTTTGTATAACAATTTTATCATTTTGCTTGAGGCTCTGACTAACTTGCCCGTCCAGCGTTAATCCGATGGGACTATCTGGATCTCGCTTGGTGGATACAGTTATGCTTAATTTTCTATCGTCTGCTAAAATTAAGGGGCGATTGGCCAAAGAAAGTGGGCAAATTGGGGTAATGAGAAAGGCTTCCAGATTAGGAGAAACTATAGAGCCTCCTGCAGATAGGCTGTGGCCGGTGGAACCGGTCGGAGTAGAAATAATTAAGCCGTCTACTTCGAAATTATGGATGAGTTTTTGACCAGTTTTCAATTGCAGCTTGCGAATCCTGGCTTTTAAACCCTGGTTGATGGCGACTTCATTTAGGGCTAGAAAAGACTTAATCAGTTTTTTCTGACGATATAATTCAATATGCAGCAGGGCCCTTTGATCGATACTATAATCACCTTGGAGAATCTTTTGGATGCCCGGAAGGTAATTGGATTGGTTTAATTCTGTTAAAAATCCGACTTTGCCCAAATTCACTCCTATCACCTTGGTGTCTTGATCTTGCAAGTGGCGGGCCAGGCGTAAAATAGTGCCATCCCCGCCCAGGGTTATGATAAAATCGCTATGCAGGAGCTGCCTTAAACTCAGGGGTTTTTGTTGTAGCACCTCTGCTATGTAACTGTCCATTTGGATATGCATGGACATTTTATGTAAATCATCATACAATTGCTTTATGAAATCTGCATTGGCAAGTGAATTTTTATTGCCAAGTAGACTAACTCTTATATTACTCATGAATCAGCAGTCAAATAATAAATGTCCTAAAATCATCATAACCCGATTTCCCTTTCAGAGTCAATTAGGCGGAGAGGAATGGCACAGTCATCAGTTGTTTTCCTACCTTGCGAAAAACAAGCAAGTGCAATATGAGTTTTATGGTAGCTGTCCGGTTTTGGGTAAATTGTTTAAGAGCAAGACAGTTTGGATGCCACGCTCTCCTGTTAGTAAACTGAGCTTGCTGATATATATCTTGCTGAGCCCATATGTGGCTTTGCGTTTTTTTTATAAGGCCTGGCGACTGTCGAAGTCGCACTGCTTGGTTTATATGCATAGCTTGTCTGAAAAAATCTTGCTAGCTCCCTTTTTGCGACTGTTTAATATTCCTTATGTTTTTGTGGAGCACGCTCGGATTGGCAATTGGTTGTTGCGCAATCCTCTGCTGCCTATTTATAAAAAGAATCTAAATTTTAAAAGGTCAAAATTGATTAGTGTTTCGGAGTTGATGGCTACGGCCTTAAGGGGTTTAAAAGTTGAAATTATTCCCAATGCGATTCAAACAGCTTTTGTGAAAGCAGCGAACCCTAAATCTGGCAATAAAATTTTATATATAGGCCGACTGACTGCTGACAAGGGCGTGGATAAAATCTTGGAATCTGCTTTGCAACTGCCAAATTTTAAATTTATTATGGTTGGCTCAGGCCCCTTAAAAACACAGCTAAAATCGGCGGGGCTGAAAGTTTATGACAAAATGTCACACAGAAAAATTATGGACCTGCTCCTAAAAGTGGACCTCTTACTTTTGCCAGCCAGCCAAGTAGACCCCTTTGGTCTGACAGTTTTGGAGGCTATGAGTCGCAATGTTCCGGCCTTAATTAGTGATAAGGTAGGGATTAGTTCCTATTTAAATCATGGCAAAAATGTGTTTGTAATTGCTGACTCCCTCACCAGTTCTATCCAAAATATATTTGCAGATCAAAAGAAACTACAATTTGTAATCAGTCATTTAGAACCGACTTACCGTAAATTTAAATATGCAAAAATGGCAGATAGCTACTGGAAAATCTTCCAGAGATTGTAGGCAATGTTGTGCCAATTATATTTTTGGGTCTGCTGATACTGCTTGTGTTGGAGGGACTGGATGAGTTTAGGATCCGCTAATAAAGAGCTGACTAACTTGGCTAGGGCCTTGGCATCTTGACTTGGAAAGCGAGCCTGAGGTACCTGATTGATTTCTTGAAAGACAGCAATGTCTGAGCTTACAACTAGGCTGTGACAAAGCATGGCTTCAATCAGTGGCATGCCAAATCCTTCATATAAATTTGGATAAATACAGAGCTGGGCATGTTGAAATAGCTTTATCTTCTCTGCTAGGGAGACTGTGCCTCGAATTTCGACCCAATTTTGTAAATTGTGCTTTTCGATAAACTCTGTGAGATGTGTTAGGTAGCGTTTATCTAGACTTCCGGCTAGGATGAGTTTGACCCTTTGCTGAGCTGGTATAAGCTCCAGCATTTGTAATAAGAGTAGTTGGTTTTTTCGGGGGGAAATAGCCTGGAGGCATAAAATATAGGGCTGCTTTGACACAGCTTTGACTTGGATGAGGCTGCCAATAGAACTTAGCAAGCTGCGTTTGCTAAGCTTGGGAAATAGTTGGTCTAAGTCGGACTTTGTACTTTGAGAAACGCATATATAGTGTACATTTGCTTTGCGCGCTAGGATTCTCAAAAATATATTTTCTAGTATGATGGCCTTGAATGAAGGCACTAATTTAGCTTGTAAGAAAGCAATTAAATCGTGAACGGTCACAAAACAAGGCCGAGAAATGAGGGCGGCTGTCACAAAGCTCATCGGGCTAAAATATTTGCCTTGGGGGTCGGCATTCACTAAGCGGGCTACATTGATGTGCCAGGGCCAAGCGATTACCCGGTCTATACCTGGCTGTTTTTGGTCTGAAAGGAGGAGGAGATTAAGCTTGGCAGGTGCGC
>CAZFPD010000024.1:0-762 GCA_964521035.1 uncultured Candidatus Peribacteria bacterium | reverse complement strand
CTGAGTTTTAGATGAGCTATCAGTTCTCTGGAATAGATATGTTTGCCGTCCTGGGTAGCCCTGGTTAAACTTCGGGCATCTATATATAAATTTTGATTTGACACTGGGGCTAATTAATTTTATTTTAAGTCTATATTGATCCCATGGGTATGGCAAATGTTAAAGCTTTTATGCAAAAACATAAGATTATTCTAAGCTTTTATAGTTTAGCAATAATTTCCTTATTGTGCTACTTTTCTTTCGCCTATTTTGAAACCAAGGATGCGCAACAAATTGGCTTTAAACTCATTGATTCTGCTCTAAGTATTTTTGTGTTTATTAATCTGAGCTGTGATCTGGTTCTGGCCATTATTTATCTGGCCTACCATCAAAAAAGGGTTTTGAATGCTATTGCTGCACTCAGGCTGTATAATTATGTCTTAGTCTTTAGTATTTTGCTCCATCCAGAATATGTGAGTTATGGAAACCTTTCCATCAGCTGGGTGTTGTGGCTGGCTGTGATATGTAACTGTTTGCAAGTCTTTTTGATTAATCTGAGACCTATGAACCTAGACGTAAACCTAAAAAAATCCATAGCTAGCAATCACTCACAGATATATTGGAAACAGCAGGAAATTGCTCAGGCAATTGAAAATAAGACTCGCGAGGTGCTAAATTAAAAAATTTAATAAGATTTTAAGCAAGTAAGAATTACTTGAAAGGCATTGACGGTGAGCGCTAGCTCACCTATGATGTTTGCGTATTTAACAAACCACATGAACA
>CAZFPD010000023.1:0-13595 GCA_964521035.1 uncultured Candidatus Peribacteria bacterium | reverse complement strand
CAAACCAAAGTAAAATTTTAGACGGCAAAGTCGGGCACATAAGCTGCAGACAAGTCAATCCAAAAAGCATCAAAGACAAAGCTATAATTGTACTAGAAAGAGAACACCAACCTTTGCACTTTAAAGAAATCAACAAACAAATCCATACCCAAGCCTTTGACAGAAAAACCGTAACACTTGAAGCAGTACACAACGAACTCATTCGCTACGAAGAATTTGTCTTAGTTGGGCGCGGTTTATACGCACTATCCAAATGGGGATACTCCAAAGGCACCGTTAAAGACATCATCTACAAGATACTGCAAGAAAACGGAGTCTTGTCCAAAAAAGAAATCGTAAAACAGGTCCTAGACCAAAGGCAAGTTAAAGTAGGAACCATATCACTAAATCTTCAAAAATACCCAGAATTCAAAAGGGTAGGACGTGCTACATACTCGCTCTAAAGTTATCATAGACAATATTTAGTTCAGATACGCTCATATTATCCGGATCTGCACCAAGACGATTTAACATTAAAGTCGCATTAAACCGTTTTTCAATTAAAACAAAAGAACTTCCTGACAATATAAATCTAAAAGATTTAATTTTTTTAAAAATTTTTAAAACTGCTTCCACCAAACGCGACCGGCTCATTAAATGAGCATTGGCCTTTTTACTGGTCTTATGTTCTTTCTTCTGATTATCACTGGGCCCCTCATCAACAGGAATATCCTTAACTATAGCCTGTAAATCTGATGTTAAATCTTGCAAAAACAATTCCGGAGACTGTTCTAGATCCTGACCTAGTTTTAAGCTTTGACTTTCTAATTTATCCATATTTTGCTAATATATATTCGAACTAAATCACACACATGAAAAGAAAATTTTTAAAAAGCTTACTATGTATATGTGTATTAAGCATGCTTAATATATCATATGCCAAACAAGAAGTAAACATTCCAACTTTAATCAAAGTTGACCACCCGGCCAACTTTAGCATAAAAGCAGCAGATAAAAACACCAAATGGGATTTTGGGAACGGAAATTTCGATCAAGGCAGCAAAGTTTCTCATACCTACAACCAAGCCGGAAATTACCAAGTTGAAATCTCAAATTCTAGCGAAGAACACTCACAAGAAATCCAAGTTTACAACAAAATTAACCTAATTATAACTGATCAACAAAACCAAACAAAATATCTTAACAGCCTGAAAACAATCAGCCAAGAAAATAACAACCAACTAATTGAATTAAATACAGAAAGCCAAAATAGCCCTTTCCTAACTCAAGAGATTCTCTTAGAAAAACTCAATAAATTCCAAACCAGTAACTTTCAAAAAATTGACAACATTATTGTCTGGACCAACAATAATAATGGGATAAACTCACTTATTCAATATCTAAGCAAAAACAAAAACCTTACAACTCATGAAACAAACCTCTTGGTTATTGATAATAATTTTAGTAATAAAACTAGGCTAATCCGGCAGCAAAGAAGGCTCCAGGCTAAAAATATGTACGTGATCAAAAGCCCCGGAGTATATTCTTTTGCAGATAGTGCTAATTTTACGGAATTCCAAGAAAAACTGGATCAAAATCTAATCGAACACATTCAAATCAAGCCAGAATCCTACATATATAATCCTCTCAAATTCTTATCCCTTTCTGTAGACTACCTAAGCGAAAAAGGCATACCGGAAAACCTACTACAACTACTACTAATTCTACCACTAGTCTGCTTTTTAATCAGCTTCTTTAAACAAGTAGTCGGGCTTTCAACCATAGGAGTATATCTACCGACCGTATTAACAATCTGCTTCTTAATCCTAGGCCTAAAAAGTGGAAGTATTACCATGCTCATCGTCTTTGCAATTAGTAGTATTATATCGCTCATGTTAAATCAAATACGACTATTATACGCACCGAAAACCTCGCTAGTAATAATGTTAACAGGAACACTCTATATTATGCTCATGAGCTTATTAATTAAATTTAATCTAATAGACTTTTATCCAAGCGCTAGTACTATCTTCCCACTTATTATTATTATAAGCATGTCAGAAAAATTTGCTAACATTGTCAATTCTAAAGGCCTCAAAAGCTGCATAAGCGTAACTGCTGAGACCTATCTCGTTATTGTTGCCAGCTATATACTATGCGGAGGAGCCATCCTTTATGGAAATACAACATTCCAGCTTTCCGGACTCAATGCCCTAATAAACAATTATCCAGAAACCATCCTAATAATTGGACTCCTACTTCTACTAATTGGTAGATATACTGGACTACAAGTCAGTGAATATTTTAAATTCCGCAAAATATTAGATAATATAGAAGAGTAACAATGAGTAAATTCCAAGGCATACTAGGACTCAATAGTCGCTATTTAGATTATATATTGGAAAGTAACGATAAAGAAAAAATTAAATTTGCCGACTCCAAACTTAAAACCAAACAATACCTGCAAGCGCGTGGAATTCCGGTTCCTAAATTACATGCAATCATAGATTCACACGAGAATCTTAAGAAATTCAATTTCAACAACCTGCCAAATTCAACTGTTGTCAAACCCAACCAAGGATCACGAGGACGGGGGATCATACCAATCAAAAATATCAAAAACAAAAACTTTATCACGGTAAACGAAAAAAAACTCAACGAAATTGAAATCCGTTCCCACGTGGCCGACATTATCGATGGAAAATATTCGCTTGGCAATATTCGAGACAAAGCCTTCTTTGAACAAAGAATTATTACCTACAAGGAACTAGAAGCACTTTCCTACAAAGGCTTACCAGATATCAGACTAATCGTATATAAAAATACGCCAGCCATGGGCATGCTAAGAATCCCCAACCAAGATTCAGACGGCAAGGCCAATCTAGACGCCGGGGCATTTGGTTTTGGAATAGATTTAGCCAACGGCAAACTCACTTATATGATTAAAGGCAAAAAAATCTATAAAAACTACGACAAACAAATTAAAATTCCTAAAAATTTTAAAATACCAGAATTTGATCATATTTTACAAATCGTTTGTGAGTGTCAAAAACACACCGGCCTAGGATTTTTAGGCTGCGATATAGCCATAGACCAACACACAGGGCCAGTGCTCATCGAAATCAATGCAAGACCAGGACTCAGCATACAACTAGCCAATAAAGCCGGACTCAAAAAAAGACTCGTCCAAATAGACCAAATCAAAACCCAGGATATTTACAAAAAAATTCAAACGGCTAAATCCCTATTTTCTAAAACAAGCAGTAGCAAAAAAAGCAAAACCATTCCTAAAACCATACTTGGCCCAGAGGAGGACATCGAACTTTTAGATTACAAATATAAACTTAAAGCTAAAATAGATCCTATCAGCTGCTCACACAGCATTCCAGAAAAATTAGCCCAAGAGCTTAATATCAATGAAAAAAAAGCCATACTCAAAGTCCGTATTGCCGAAAAAAGACAAACTTTTTCATTCAGCATCAAACCTAACACATCACACCTGAAAATAGGCATAGGCAATAATCAAAATTTTATCTACGACAACTCGAAGCAAAACGAAAGTAAACTGCCGAAAAGCAAAAAAACAAAACCAAAGTTTGAATTCTATTTTAAACCGCAAATTAATTATGGCGAAGTAGATTTCAAAATTCATGAAATCAGCTCCAACATTAAACTACTTAAAAAGCTCACTCCACTAAACCTACAAGAAGAAACCCACAAATTCCAAAAAAAACCAAGCTATAATCCACAGTTCATATACCAAGACTTTAGCCAATTTCTGTTTGAAAACCTCAAAGACATCAGGAATATCAAAACCGAAGATGATCCTCTGGGACAAATTTTTCAAAAAAAACTAATTTACCTAGAAAAAATGCTTAAGCTAATTGCCTGCATTGGCACAGATGAATACTCAAAGGCTAGTCTAGAACTCTATCATGCTCCCAGCATTAAAATCCTAGAAAAAGCCGAAACCCAAAAAAACAACCACAAACAATATAGTAATGAAAGTCCACTCAACACTAACGATAGCATACAATACTTTTATAACTTTATCAAAAATAGTCCAGTCAAAGATATAGAGATCAAAGTCAAACAAGACATGATTTCAGACGTCAGCGTAAGCAAAACTGGAACTATATTTATCAAAAAAGGAGCCAAATTCAGCAAACAAAGGCTAGAAAAACTAATAGCCCACGAAATAGAAACCCACATCTATACAGCCATAAAAGGCCAAGACCAACCCTATTGGATCTTTAGTGATGGGTTGGCCAACTACATTTATACCCAAGAAGGCCTTGCAGTATACAACCAAGAAAAAGAACTAGGCTTTCAAAAACCCTGTCACGGAGCCCACACTCTAATTAACAACCATCTAGTTTATCACAACTCCTTTAGTGAAGGTTATCAAATCCTTATAAATCAAGGCCTCAGCCCATACCAAGCCCTCAGCGCCTGCCTAAAAACAAAAAGAGGACTCAGTAATACCCGCCAAAAAGGTGGCAGCTATAAACCTTCTATCTATTTTGTGGGAGCCCAAATGATCATTGCATATCTAGCTAAACAAGGAAACTACAAAGATTTATATATAGGTAAAATTAATATAGAGGATATAAAACTTATTAAACAAATTCAATCCATAAACCCACCCAAACTGCTACCTCGGATTTTCTATAAAAAACAAATATAAATCTAGGTCCTAAAAAGCAGCGAACTATCACCAAAAGAAAAAAATCTATACTTCTTACGCATAGCATGCTCATAAATCTTTCTACAATTGCTAGGACCAACCAAAGCATTTACAAGCAACAACAAAGTCGAAGCAGGTAAGTGAAAATTCGTCAACAAGGCATCTACACAAAAATCATCAAAAGGAGGATGAATAAAAATATCAGTTTCTCCTTCAAAAGGCACAAAGTCATCAAAGCCTGGCCTATATGCAGTTTGTAAAACCCTCAAAGCCGTGGTTCCGAGAGCTATCAAAGGACGCCCAGCCTTTTTATAAGCAGTCAAACTCTTAGCTGTCCGCTCATCTATATGACAATACTCCTTATGCATAACATGCTCTTCTATAGACGTTTTAATAGGAGCAAAAGTCCCCAAGGAAACATGCAAACACAAATCTTCAAAAACCACACCCTTTTTCTGCAACTTGCTCAAAACAATATCATCAAAATGCAAAGAGGCCGTCGGGGCCGCAACCGAGCCGTGATGCTTAGCAAATACAGTTTGATAACGCTCTCTATACTGATTTGGATCCTGGGTCTTAATATAAGGAGGCAAGGGAACCGCTCCGTACTTTGCTAAAAAAGCAAATATGTCAAAATCTGACTGATCCGAAACCAAAGTCAATGTACGCAAACCAGATCCAGCTATATTACAGACCTTAAACTCATACCCCCCTATTTGCAATCCACGGCCTAATTTAAACTTCTTTCCAGGCCTAACCATGGCCTCAAAGCTGCGTGTATCTATTTTTTTTACAAAAAAAATCTCACTCTGCACACCATCTAACTCTAGATTTATTCGGGCCGGAACAACCCTAGAATTATTTCTAATCAAAACAGCATTAGCAGGAATCAAATCTACTATATCTGCAAACATACAATCCTTAATTTGTTTATCCTTATATAGCAACAAACGAGAACCTCTACGCGACTCTGTTGGCTCATGCGCAATTAAATTCTTATCTAAGTCAAAGTCAAAAAAGATATCAGAACTGGCTTGTAAAATCATTTTGAGACAATTTATTATCAGGTCTATATCTTAAAACAGAAACAGTGATGTCGTCAAGCTGCAAAGCACCTTCTGCAAATTTTTCAAGATCAGATTTAATGGCCTGCCAAACTTCATCCATACTCTCTAAATGACCACATGCAGACAAGGCATCGACTAAACGATCCGTGCCATACATTTGATTTGCATTATTCTTTAATTCTGTAATACCGTCTGAACTAAACAAAATCACATCTAAAGGATTTAAGCTAATTTCAGACAAATGTAATTTCTCCGTCAAATCTGGCAATAAACCTAACGCAACTCCTTTCGTATCAAATGTTTCCACAACTCCTTCCTTTTGTCTGTAGACTAAAATCTTCTCATAACCACAACCATAGTAAGAAAACTTGCCTGCCTCATCAAAAGTACCAAAGACAGAACTTAAAAACATGGTTGCAGCGGTATTATTCTTTAAAAAAGAATTTATTAAAATAATTAAATCTTTTGGTGCTAAATTTTTATTACTTAAAAACAAAGTTTGTACCATAATCATAATCAAAGCCGCCGGAGCACCGTGACCGGTCGCATCGGCAAAATATACAAATAATTGCTTATCTAAGACATGAAAATTAAAAGTATCTCCTCCCAATTCGTCGGCTGGCCTGTGCTTAATTAAAAATTCATAATTGGGAATCTTAACAGTTTCCTTTGGCAACAAATTTGACTGTATATGCTGAGCCATACTTAATTCTGTAAACATACGTTGACCACTCTTTAAATAAGAAGCTACATTTTCAAAATTATACACCAAGTCGTTAATAAAATAAGAAATCAAACCAAACTCATCCAAGCCCATATCTGGGATGCGCTCATAAGGTTTACGGGCGACAATATTGGCTATTTGATTGGCAATTAACTGCAAACGCGTAACAAAACTTTTATAGAAAAAATAAAAAATCAACAGCAGACACAAACTAATATAAACCATGATATACAAAGAATCTAGCACAAAAAAATCCAAGAAATACAAATAAATAGGCACAAATAAAAGCAGAGACCAGGCCAAAACCTTCAAAAACGTTCGGTGAGAATATAAAACAAACTGCATAATTAAATAATTTTAGCGATATATTGCTCTACTGACTCTTCATATTTAACTAATTCAAAGACTCCCAAATTATTAAACACATCATGAACCTGAGGTTGAGCCTGAGCCAAAACTAAATGTTTTTTTTGTTCATTTAACAAAGAATATACACTTAAAATATAACCTACAAACTGCGAATTAACATATTGCAAATAGCGCAAATCAAAAACCAAATACTGCTCAGGAAAATCCTCTAGGACCTTATCTAACTTCTTTTGGACCTCGTTGACACAGGTGTTATCTATTTCTCCCTTAAAAGAAACCAATCTAAAATCATCAGCATCAATCTTTTTCGCTAAAAGTTGTAACTCGTACATAACAGAATTTATAAAGCTATTATACCAAAGGGCTAAGCTATAATAAATCTTTCACCATAAAATACTCTTTACGAGCTGACAACATGTGGTAAACCTTCATTAAATTAGTCAAGACCTGATTCTGACTATCAGTATCTACACACACCGAATTAATAGAGGCTTCTAAATTTGAAATTAAATATTGCTTAAAGGCAGAATCCTCTAAATCACATAGCACTCGGGACATTAAAGCTATATCTATACGTTTCAAATCAATAAAATCCGGTTGCTTGTGAAAACAATTAAACACAAATTTAGCCTCCATGGAAACTAAATCTTCAACATTTAATTTATTAAATAATTCTAACAAATCATAATTAATTATCAAAACCATAGCTTTTAATTGCAATTCCTTATTCTCAGAAAACAAATACTTGTAAAGCAA
The DNA here is from genome assembly GCA_964521035.1 of uncultured Candidatus Peribacteria bacterium. Classification (GTDB taxonomy): domain Bacteria; phylum Patescibacteriota; class Gracilibacteria; order UBA1369; genus JAAZXH01. The sequence goes on along the minus strand of CAZFPD010000023.1, from coordinate 6,013 downwards.
ACTAGAATATTTACTACTACCATAATATAGATGTAAATCAATTATTTCAAAAGCACATTCTTCAAAATCTAAATTCAAACTATCGATATATTTCAAGACATTCTCATCATCAATCAACTTAAATACCTCACTGCAAGATTGGAATAACTTAGAATCCATTAACTTAGCAACAATTTCAAGATTCTTTTCTATCACCTCTGCATCTGTAGAAATCATAGTTTGTAACAAATAAATTTCTATTAAAATCTTTTTAGACAATTTCTTGTCCAAAAAAGTTTTTGTTTTCTTAAGCAAATGATAAAAAGTAAAAGGTTTAACTCTAATCTCATCTAAATTATTTCGAATTAAAACCGAAATAGCTTCAAAAATTAACTCATCATCAATGTGCTTATAAGCAAGTAAATCAAACAAATTATCTAAAACAGTACAATCTGCATACTCAGAAAACAACTTCAGTATATCAGATTGCAAATCAGAGGCTAAATGGGTTTGGGCAATCAAATAATGATGCAAGAAATCAAAATCAATTTGATCCGGATTCTGATTCAAAATCGAAATTGCATTTAAGCGAGAACTATATTTATTAGATTTTAAAAGCGCAGATTTGGGGGAATTAACATAGTCCTTATTAAATTTATAAGTAGCCCACAAAACCAAACTCAACATAAAAAGGGAAGACACATTAATCAAAAAAGACATGCTTAAGTAATCAAAAACCAGAATAATCAACAAAGATGCCAAAATCATACCTAATGGCTTAACAAAACCCTCTAGAAACTCCATCACATAACTTCTAGCCGAATGCTTAAAAGCATAAAAAGTGGAATGATAAGCGTTTAAAAAAGTCACATCGGAAATATCATGATTGGTTTTCAAAAACAATAAACTCAAAAAACCCGGATTGACTATCATATAAAACAAGGAACAAATCATAATAATCGGCGAAAGTAAAAGAGACTTAATCACACCCAAAGAATTCATAACCCGTGAAGCCAAGAAAAATTGATACAAAAGAGTAATAAACCCTATGATCATATGAAAAAAACCTAAATCTACCGCCATGCTGTGATGACCGGGATCATCGAAACTATTAGAATAATTTGTTACAAAATCTAAAAACTGAAATTCTAAGACATAAAAAAAACCAAACTGTAACAAGATAATGACTGCCAAAAACAAGACTCCCGAATATCGCGAGATTTTCTTAAAACTCATAGTTTCAACCTTATCATATTCAGACATGATACGGGCTGGCAAACTAACAGACTTCTCATTAAAAAAGAACAGTATCGGAATATTAATTAACACAAAAATAGCCGAAACTGCCAGCAAAAGAGACAAATCAAAATAAAAAGACAAAATAGAAATCAAAAAACCAGCCAAAACTGTACCTATAGTATCAGCGCTTTCTATCAAAGGAAAAATACGAGTCGACTGAGTCGGAGAAAACAAACTTTCAAAAAATAGCAATTTAGCAATTTTTAACTGAGTCCAAAATACTGACAAAGTAAACATTAATAAAAATGCAAACAGCCAAAAATGCGATATAAAAGTCAAAGAAGACAACAACAAAAATAAACTACACAAAAAACTCAAGCCAATGATCATTAATATCCTATTTTTAGAAGAAATCAGATTCTTAAACAGGAAAAACCCCAAGATACTCAACAAACCGTACAAAATAAACAACTTCGGTAAAAACACTATATCAAAAACCTGAATTGCCAAAACTATCAAAACCGTCCAACTCATGACATAAGTCATTCTAGAGACCAAGGCCAAACTCCAACAAACCAAAAAATCTTTTAGCTCAAATCGATTTAAAGAAAAATGATTAATGAAACTCACAAATTTTATTTATATATCATATAATTTTACCATAAATATGATATAAAAAAAAGGCCCAAAGGCCTTTTTCTAGCAAATTAGATCGTATATAAGCTAAACCCTAACAACTTTGCTCCCTGACTTTCTGCATAAGCGGCGACAGTCATATCTGGATTTACCACAAATTGTTGTGAAGCTAAAGAAACTTCACTTCGCAATTTAGACTCCTTGCCTGACAAAATTTTCTCCCAAATTGCCTCTGGCTTATTAGAAGCCTGCAATTCCTCCTTGGCAAAAGCTATTTCTTTATCTATATAAGTTTGATCTACATCTTCAGGATTCAAACTCTTAGGCTGAGCAGCAGTCACATGCATCGCAATTTGCCTAGCTGCTTCTGGAGTACCTCCCTCCAACTTTACCACAGCTCCAAGCTTGTAATTGGAATGCACATAAAAACCTATCACTGGCGCATCTAACACATCAGCCTTCTTCAAAACTACATTTTCTCCCATCTTTAAACCCAAATCTGAAATTTGCGCATCCTCAATAGCAGAACCATCTAAAAGTTTATCAGAAAAAGATTTTATTTCTGCAATAAAATCTGCGTTCTTAGAAACAAAATCTGTCTCACAGCCAATTACAACTACAGCAACAGTGTTGTCTTTTGTACTCATACTAATTATTCCTTCGCTAGTGGCTCGCTCAGATCGTTCTTTCGCCTTAGCCTCTCCTTTTTTACGCAACAAGTCAAAGGCCTTATCTAGATCACCAGCCGCCTCCTCTAAAGCCTTTTTACAAGCAGAAATTGAAACTCCAGACTGATCCCTAAGCTGCTTAATCAAATCAATAGTAATTGTCATTTATTTTTGGGTTAAAGTAGATTTAATAGTATCTAAAAAGTAATTAATAGACTTAATAGCATCATCATTTCCTGGTATACCATAATCAACCAAGTCAGGGTCCGAATTAGTATCTAAAACACCTACCACCGGCACACCCTTTTTACGGGCTTCGACTACGGCTGTTCTGTCTCGGTTAATATCTAACACAAACAAACAATCGGGCAATCTATCCATATCTTCTACACCACCTAAGGCTGACTGCAATTTATTAATAGTTTTTTTAAAACCTACGGCTTCTTTTTTAGTATATTTTTCGAATTCGCCCTCCGCTTCCATACGTTTTAACTTCTTCAATTCACTTACTCTACGAGATATGGTCTCATAATTGGTTAACAAACCCGGAATCCACTTATTAGTAACATATGGCATTTTTAATTCCTCAGAAATTGCCTTAATCACACCAGTTGCTTGTTGCTTAGTTGCCACAAAAAGAATAGTCTTATTATTCTTATACAATTCATTTAAAAAATCCAAAGCCTTATCAAAAGCCTCTAAAGTTTTATTTAGATCAAACACGTGTACATTTTTTCTTTGGCCCCAAACATATTGTTTCATCTTTGGGTTCCACTTATTCGTATAATGCCCAAAATGCACAGCATTCATAAGCATTTTCTCCATTTCGGACTTTGCGTCCTTAAAATTTGTCATGGTATATAAATTAAATTCCTTTAGTCTACATCTAGATATATGTTTGTATGCCGTAAGATCAGATTGCTCCGACAGGAATGACACCAAATATCTAAACTAAGATTTTGACTTTCAAAGTTTACAAAATTTTATTATAATTTGCAAGTAAATATTAAATCACTGTATGGACATAGCAAAAAGTTTTGATTTTGAAAAAAGGGAAACAGAAATTTATCAGCGTTGGTTAGACAATAAATGCTTTAGCCCAAAACCTAGCGACAAACAATACTCCATCATCATGCCACCACCTAACGCCACAGGCAAACTACATCTGGGGCACTCAATAGGGCTCACCATACAAGATATACTGATTCGCTACAAAAGAATGCAAGGCTTCGAAACACTCTACCTGCCAGGCACTGATCATGCCGCTATCGCAACCGAAAGCAAAGTGGCAAGCCTGCTCGCCGCTAAAGGCATAGAAAGAAACACTCTAGGGCGAGAAAAATTCCTAGCTGAAGTCGACAAATACGTCCAAGAATCACAATCTAATATAATTGAACAAAGTAAACTCATGGGGATCTCAGCCGATTGGGACAAACTCAAATACACTATGGAAAAATCCATCAGCCAACAAGTCCAAACCATCTTTCATGACATGTACCAAGATGGACTCATTTATCGAGCAGGACGCATAGTCAATTGGGATCCAAAACTAAAAACCACCGTCTCAGATGACGAATTAGAACACAAAACTCAAAAAGGTAAATTTTACTACTTTCAATATGGGCCAATAGTCATAGGTACAGCCAGGCCAGAAACTAAATTCTCAGACAAAATCATAGTCGTACACCCAGACGACCAACGTTATCAAGATTTAATAGGCAAAGAATTTGACGTAGAATGGATAGAAGGCACTGTCAAAGCCAAAGTCATAGCTGACGAATGCATGGATATGGATCTTGGAACCGGCGCCATGACCATCACTCCAGGGCACTCACTCGTAGATTTTGAACTAGCCCAAAAACACCAATTAGAAACACCTCAAATCATAGACCTCAACGGAAAAATCCTAGCCAGCGCCTCCAAAAGCTGCGCCGGTTTAAATCTTACTCAAGCCAGAGAAAAAGTCGTACAAATCCTTGAAAAAAAGGGGCTAGTAGTTAAAATTGACGAAAATTACCAACACAATGTTGCCACCAATTATAGAGGAGGAGGGATAATAGAACCCCAAGTCATGAAACAATGGTGGCTAGACGTCAATAAAGAAAATATAGAATTTCAAGGCCAAACAAGATCCTTCAAACAAATCCTGCAATTAGTAGTTAGAGAAAAACAAATTAAAATTACCCCAAACCGCTTCGAAAAAAACTATTTCAATTGGATCGACAATTTACAAGACTGGTGCCTTTCCAGACAAATTTGGTTCGGACATCGCATTCCAGCCTGGTTCAAAAACTCCGAAGTCAAAGTCCAACTTACATCTCCAGGCCCTGAATGGGAACAAGACCCAGACACCCTCGACACCTGGTTTTCTTCAGGCATGTGGACCTTTACAAGCCTTAACTATCCTGAAGAAGAACTATTAAAAAAGTTTCATCCGACCAGCTGCCTCGAAACTGGACACGACATCATATTCTTCTGGGTCGCCCGCATGATACTATTCAGCAGCTATGTAATGAAAGAAATTCCGTTTAAAGATGTATATCTACACGGCATGGTAGTAGACAAACATGGCAAAAAAATGAGCAAAAGCAAAGACAACGGCATAGATCCCAGAGATATGATTGCAAAATACGGCTCAGACCCACTCCGGCTCTCTTTAGTAATTGGATCCAGCCCGGGTGAAAAACTACGCTTATACGAAGAAAAAATTGCCACCTACAAAAACTTTGTGACTAAAGTCTGGAATTCAGTCCGCTTCGCACTAATGTACGCCGATTTAAAAGAACAAACTATCCAAGTCGACAAACTTAACATAAGTGACAAATGGATCCTCTCAGAATGCCAACAACTAATCAACAGCGTTACCGAAAACATAGAAAGCTATCGACTCTCCGATGCCGGCAATGAAATTTATAACTTCCTACGAAACAAACTCTGCGACTGGTATCTAGAAATTGCTAAAGTCCAAACCAATTCAGCAGTTATAATGCACGTAGTCAAAAATTGCCTCAAACTACTACATCCATTTATCCCTATGTCTACTACCGAACTATATCAACTCATAGAAAATAAAGAACTAATGCTCGAAGATTGGCCAAAAACCAATCCCGAACTCATCTTCGACGAAGCTCAACAAATGGATAAACTCATTCAAACCATCAGCACCATACGCAGACTCAAAAAAGATTTCGACCTACAATCAGACAAAGAAGTTGGCATAATTATTAACACCAGCCAGCAATTTTTAATTAATTCCCGAGAAATCATTCAAAGACTCGCAAATTCCAACAATCTGCAATATACTAATGTTACAGAGAAGCTCAAACTCCCATCTGAACACTTAAGCTTTAATACCGACATATATTTAGAAATCAAAGATTTATCTAATATCCAAGAGCAAATTCAAAAAATCCAAAACCAGCTCCTCAAACAAGAAAAAACCTTTCAAGCCCTATCCAAAAAATTAGACAATCCCAAATTTACCAATAATG
>CAZFPD010000022.1:0-14204 GCA_964521035.1 uncultured Candidatus Peribacteria bacterium | reverse complement strand
TAATTAAAGATTTACAAGATATTTTGGCCAATCCGCAAAGGATAACTGATTTAATTTTAGCAGAATTGACTTTCCTAAATGAAAAATTTTCAGACGAGAGAAGGACAGAGGTGATTGAATATGGAGTGGGTAAAATTACAACTATGGATACTGTGCCTAACTCCCCTATGGTAGTCACTTTGACTAATTCAAACTATATTAAGAGGATGGACCCAGCTAGTTTCAAGGTGCAAAATCGTGGAGGTAAAGGCAAAATCGGCATGTCTACTAAGCAGGATGACTTTGTAAAGCTGATAGAATTTGCCAATAACCATGACCGAGTCTTATTCTTTACTGATCGTGGTAGGGTCTTTAATTTGCGAATTTATGAGATCCCGCAAGGATCTCGGAACTCCAAAGGCCAGGCTATCGTGAATATTTTAAATCTGATGAAGGGAGAAAATGTCACCTCGGTGCTGGTGCTAAAAAGCAAGGACCCTAATCTGAAGTACCTAATGATGTCAACCCGCAAGGGCTATATTAAGAAACTAGATTTGAGCGCCTTCGAAAAAGTCCGCAAGACTGGAATGATTGCAATTAAATTGAGAGATGAAGATAGATTAGAATGGGTCAAGCCTATCGGAGACGATTATGCAATTATGATAGTTACCAAGGATGGTAAGTCCATCTGCTTTAAGGAGTCCGATGTGCGTTGCCAAGGACGCGTGGCCTCTGGAGTAACAGGCATTAAGCTCAAGGCTGACGACGAGGTTGTGGGCATGATTGCCTCAAAAAGTGATACTGATAAAGTCTTAGTCCTTATGGAAAATGGCCTCGGCAAGTCCACATCTTTAACTGGATATAGGATTCAAAAGCGTGGTGGCTCGGGTATTAAGGCCGCCAATGTAACATATAAGACAGGAAAAGTGGTTGGCGTTGTAATGTTAGGTGAGCAGCCGGGAGACATATTGATGATGTCTTTAAATGGCGTAACCCTGAGACTGAGTATAGACTCTATTCCTAACCAAGGACGTTCTACTCAAGGAGTTTACTTAATGCGAATGTCAAAGGAGGACAAGGTAGTAACTTTGAGTTTTATTCCTTCTGCCAAGGAAGAAGACATTCAAGAGATGGAAGAAGACCAGGCTGACTCTAATAAGAATGCCGAAGCCGTGGATAAGAAATCTTAAAAATTCTTGCATTTTCCTAAATAATTTGTTAAAAGATATAAGCATAATAAAATAGTATGAAAAAAGACCAACCAAAACTAAATGACATTCTCTATATAGACTCTGCTTCTGGTAAGGAATATTTTGCAAAGGGTACCCAAACCTCTAAAGAAACTAAGGAGCTAGATGGCGTCACTTACTTTGTTATCAAAATGGAAGTTACCTCTGATACTCACCCAGTATTTACTGGCAAAAGACGTATTATTGACACCGAAGGACGCGCGGAAAGATTCAAGAAGGTCCAGGATGCAGTGGCTAAAAAGCAGGCCTAGATGTTTAATTTCAAAATCCAGAACACCAATCAAAACTCCAGTGCTAGAGCTGGAGTTTTGACTTTGCCTCACGGAAAGATTCAAACTCCAGTTTTTATGCCTTGTGGAACTAAGGCTTCGGTGAAAGGCTTAAGCTCCATGGAACTGAAAACTTTGGGTTGTCAGATCTTGCTAGGAAACACCTATCATTTACATTTAAGACCTGGTTCGGAGCTGATAGCAGACCATGGAGGACTGCACAATTTTATGCAATGGGATGCTCCGATTTTGACAGATAGTGGTGGATACCAGGCCTTTTCTTTACAAAATATGAGTTTTGGTAATAATAAGGCAAATACTTTGAAAATTTTGCCAGAAGGTATAGAGTTTCGATCCTACCTGGATGGCAGCAAGCATTTTTTTACTCCGGCGGAGGTCCTGAGAATTCAAAAGAATTTGGGATCAGATATAATGATGGCAATTGATGTATGTGCTGCAGCAGATTCTGACTTAAAAGAAGCCGAGCAGGCCATGCAGCTGACTCATAATTGGGCCTATAAATGCATGGTAGAATATCAAAAACAATGTGATGCCAACCTGCAAACCTTGTTTCCTATTGTACAGGGTGTAATTTATCCTGAATTGCGTAAGAAATCAGCGGCTTTTATTAATTCCTTGGGGAGTTTTGGGGTGGCAATAGGGGGACTCTCTGTGGGAGAGCCCAAGGAAGTCATGTACGAAATGGTTGAGCATGTGATTCCGGAAATTGATGAGACTAAGCCGAGATACATTATGGGAGTAGGTACTCCCGAGGATTTTGTAGAAAATGTGCACAGGGGAATAGATATGTTTGACTGTGTCTTGCCGACTCGCCTAGCTCGCCATGGCTGTTTTTATGATGCTAGTGGGCGTAAAAATATCCTGAATAAAAAATACGCTAGGGATGAATCTCCTATTTCGGAATGCCCTCATTTTGGTTTAAATGCATATTCCAAAGCCTATGTTAGACATCTAATGAAGGAGAAGGAGATATTAGGGCTACGGATCTTATCCATGCACAATTTGTGGTTTTTGTTTGATTTTATGCAGCAGATGCGCACAAGCATTTTAGAAAATAAATTTGTAGAATTTCGAAAAGCCTTTTATAATAGATGGGTTGATTTCAAGCCCAAAAATTTATGATAGCTTATTTAAAAGGACATATAATTCAAACTGATACAAGCAAAATCATTTTGCTTGTAAACCAGTGCATGGGTTATGAGCTTTTTGTCATTAATCCTCAAATAGAGCTGAATTCCACCCAGGAGTTTTTTGTTTACCACCACCAAACTGCAGAGCAGCAGAGCTTGTTTGGTTTTGAGCAGGAAAAGCAGAAGATGTTATTTTTAAAGTTGATAGGCCTATCAAAAATTGGCCCAAAGACTGCTTTAAATATACTGCGCCTGGGTTTTGACGAATTACTACAGGCCTTTGCCAATAATGATGTTAAATTCTTACAAAAAGCGAAGGGTCTTGGCAAAAAGAATGCGGAACGTCTGATCCTGGAATTTGGCAATAGCGCCTTAGAAAATATATTGTTTGCCAAGTCAAGTGCCGGAGAAGAAAATATGGAGGTAATTTACGCCTTGAAGGAGCTTGGTTATAGAGACAGATCCATAAAAGATTTTTTAGCAAAAAAGCCAGAGCATATAACGGATACCGCGTCTATCATTAAATATTTCCTGAAAACTATAAACAACTAATTTCCTAAGCCGAATAAATCTGTTTACAGACTATCAATATTCTGTGTAGGAATTTTTTAGCAAATTTCAACTTTTTAATCTTTTTTTAACCTTTTATAATCTATATGTAATTTAAGATTAAAACACAAATGAATCACCAAGAAACCCTAGCCAAAGTTCAGGATCTGATTAATGGCTTAATGATTGTTTTATCTGATAAGGAGAAGTATATTATCGAAAATCGTTTCAGTTTAAACTCAGACAAAAAAATCACCTTAGAAAAGATAGGACAAACCTTTAATGTAACTCGAGAACGAATTAGACAAATAGAAAAAAATGCACTACGCAAGCTTGAGCGCAATGTGAATAATACCGAACTCTCGACTCTAACTGATTTGGCCATAGAAGTGCTGCAGGAACTGGGAGGTATAGGAGAAGAAAACAGAGTGATTCAGCTTATGGAGAAGAAATCCAAGCTTTCTCAGAATTTTCATGTGCATTCTCTCAAATTAACCATAGATTTGACCAAGGAGATTTCTCACGTACATAACACTATTCAGTTTAGGCCTCACTGGAAAATCAACCACATTAAAAATCAGAATGTAAAACTTGTGACTCAGAAAGCACATCGCCTGCTGTTGGGCTCTAAGGAAATTACCAAATGCTCAGTCCTGGCATCAAGAATTATTAAAGATATTCCGGTCAAGGTTACTCAAGCCTTTGCAATTTCTTGTTTTGATTTAGACAGAAGGCTCAAGGTTTTAGATGATGGAACTGTAGGGCTGGCTAGCTGGCGCAATATCAACCCCAAGACTCTGCGAGATAAAATCTTTTATGTCTTGCGTGAATTTACTAAGCCTATGCACTATATAGAAATTGCGGATCGGATAACTATGCATAATTTTGATCCTAAAGTCGTCAATACGCAGGCCGTGCATAATGAACTGATTCGATTTAAAGACTTTGTCTTGATAGGTCGGGGGATTTACGCACTCAAAGAGTGGGGCTACAAAAATGGTACCGTAGCAGATGTGATTACAGAAATTTTAGGTGAGCATGGTCCCCTGTCTAGAAATGACATAGCAAGTAAGGTTTTAGAAAAAAGACAAGTTAAGAGAATCACCATACTGTTGAACTTAAAAAACAAGCAATTGTTTGAAAGGGTTGGTAAGAATAGCTTTGCCTTAAAAAAGGCTTGAAATTGAATACTTTTACTCTATAATAAAACAGTCTTAAATATAGGGCGCTTAGCTCAGTTGGCTAGAGCATCTCGTTTACACCGAGGAGGTCGGGGGTTCGAATCCCTCTGCGCCCACCACAGCACTTAAAATGGGTGTTTTTTTTATTATTTGTGTTAGAATGACACTAACTTAAGCACTTTTATGTTAGAAAAACTGGCCTGCCCACATTGCTCGCATCAAATCGAAATTTCGCGTGTGCTGTACCAGAAGATAGCTGAAGACTTAGAAAAAAAGGCAGACTTGCAGAAAAAGCATATGGAAGCAGAGTTTGCCCAAAAGCTACAGAGCCAAAAAATAGAGGCCTGGAAAATAGCTCAGGTAAAGGCCAAGGAACAATCTCAGAAACAATTTGCAGAATTACAAGCTTCAAATCTGGATTTAAAGAATCAATTTCAAGCCAAACTCAGTGCCGAGGCCCAACTGCGCAAGGAACTTAGGGACCAGGAGCAAAAGTCCTTTCAAATGAAATTAGACAATCAAAAAGAGCTGGATAGGCAAAAGCGCGAGTTAGAAACTCAGCTGAAGGCGAACCTGGAAGGTGAAAAGGAGTTGCTGCAAATGCAAATTAAGAATCAATACTTAAAGGAGCTAGAGCTAGAAAAGGATAAAACACGCCAAGAGCAGCAAAAGACCAAACAAATGGAGGGCGATATTTTGAGTTTGAAACGTAAGCTAGAGCAAGGCTCCATGCAATTACAGGGCGACGCATCCGAAAATACTATCAAGTCCTGGCTAGGCGAGTGGTTTCCTCAGGATGATATTCAGGATGTGCCAACTGGTATTAAAGGGGCGGATTTAATTCAGACCATAATAAACGAGCAGGGTTTGAGTGCTGGTAAAATAGTCTTTGAGTCTAAAAACACTAAAGACTGGTCAGCTGCCTGGATAGGTAAACTTAAGCACGATCAAGGCTTGGTAAGTGCGGATATTGCTATTTTGGTTAGTAAGGCCTTGCCTAAAAATGTTAGTAATTTTATAATTATAGATGGTGTTTTTGTGGTCTCTTTTAACCACTTGAAGCCTCTGGTTTGCGCCTTACGGTTCCATTTAGAAAATATTTACAGGCTCTCTAATTCTTTAGAAAATCGTGATGAGAAGATACAGTTTTTGTATAAGTATTTGTCTGGACCACAGTTTAAAAATCGTATGGAAAATATTGTGTTTGCTTTTAAGTCTCTCAAAGAGGGCCTAGATACCGAAAAGCGGGCCATGCAGAGAATTTGGAATAAGAGGGAAAAGGAAATAGAAAAGGTGATAGATAATACAGCTGGCCTGTATGGAGATATGCAGGGCATTATTGGCGGAAATTTGCCACGGATTGAACTGCTAGAATTAACCGAATAAGATGCTCAAGAAGATTGAATATCAACAGAGCTGGTTTTATGTATTTAGCAAATCCAAACTGAACTATGAGCAGATTGCACCAGCGGTCATGGACAGGATGTGTAAGGACCCAGGCATTAAAATAGCTTCGGTGCGCTTGGCATGTAAGAATAGAGTCGTAGATAATTTTCGGAATTTTCCAGCTATTTTTGATCTACTAGTCAAAAACATTCCTTTTTTGAGAACTCGCTTTCCGCAGAGGATGAGGCGTTACCTCTTGTGGGACTTAGATACAACTAGTGTCAAGGAGGTCGACTGGCTGACCAATGACCTGCTGTTTATAAATGCCAGCTTTTATGATCAAAACCGCTTAGACCTTACAATCCCCCATAATGATGTGCAGCTTTGTGCCAGGGCTTGGCAAAAGAAGTTCAGAGTAACTTATTTTGGAGATATAGTGTTGAGTTTGGGGCGGCGGCGCCGCCCCAAAAACCTGCTCGAAAAATTTGCAATTTTGTCGAAGGCTCTCATATTTAAAATTTCCAATCTGAGTTTCCTGCAGGCTGGTGGCTACCCTTCTTACGAGGCAAAATTCCGCTTGGAAAGAGTCCACAAAGCAAATATACTAGAGCATCGGTCTTTTGTTAGTAAGCTTGGTGCTAGCTTTCAAAAGCGCAATCCAGTAATTCAGATTTATGACGCTCTCATCGAGTCAGACACTCAATATAGGCAACCCCTGGTTTTTTGGAAGCCTGGCGCGGTAGCGCTTTTAGAAAACGAAAAATCTGAGATAGGCCTGATTAAAATTTGGAGACATGCTCCTTTGCAAGATTCGGTTTTAAATATCTTTCCTGTCTTGCCTGACATGAGTGATTTGGGTGGCTATTTCTGGGAGTTGATACGGGGTGGATCTGAAAAACAAGACCTAAGCCCAATCGAATCAGCCTTAAGAGAATGTGCAGAGGAAATTACTTTGCATAAGAATGCCGTGATTTCTAGCCAAATCCTGCAAGAGATAATTCCGAATAGTGCCAGTGACATTTCTAAAATGCACATTGTTCATATAAAGATTAACTCTAAGAAGCTTAAGGTTAAGCTCCAAAAGGATGAGCACATCGCAGACTTTCAATGGTTTACTAAATCTGAATTGCATGATATAATAAAGCAGGGTAAAATCCAATGTTCAATTACCCTAGCTGGTCTTATTCATGTTTTATATGTTTGAAAAACTTTTTAATATCTACTTGTGGTTTAAAGGACTAAATGATGCCTTTGAGCTCAAAGCTAAAAGGTTTTTTTTTAGGTCTAGGTTTTTTGCAAGCAACACTCAAATTAAGAAAGAGGCTTTAGCTCTGCTCAATCAGAGCCCGGCTAAAACTGCGATCTTAATTGAAAAATATTATCATGGATATTCCAACTATTCGAAAACTTTTCGGAAACAAATGTATTTAAACCTGTTGGGCATAGAAAAAGATTTCTCTGAGTTTTGTGCCCAAACCAAGGTTGACGTGCAGCCTGAACTAGGAAGATTTGGTTTAAGGTTTGACCAGGATGACCTGCGCCGACTCGAACTCTTAAAAAAATTAGCATGTTTTTACGACCGTCTGACAAGCTGGTTTATAAGCCGGGGGTAGCCTTTAGCCAGTTATGTGCACCCAATGATCAGGTTAGATATTTTGATTGTAATCAGATCTGCACCTTATATTTGCATCTTTATGCCTTGGAATACGATGTGGTAGATCTAAATATCAAATTGCCTAAAGACCATATTTGTTTACATTTTAAGGGCTTGGATATTGAGGCCACTAATGGTGAGTTTTTAATTTACAAGGAACCAGACGACACCTTCCCGATTACAGAGATTATGGCGGTGAACCTCTTAGATGTCTCGGACTTAGAATATGAAAAATCTCCGGTTGCGCCCAAAGTCTTTTATAAAATGACGCAGTTTGCCAGGCGTATTTCCAACAATCGAATTATAGAAGCCAATATGCAGCTGGCATATCAAAAAATGGCTTTGTATTATATTAACCATAAAGACTTCCAAGATGCGGAGTTTTTTGTTAATCGTTTAGAGAATGTGGTTTTGAGAAATGAATTTTTGCGACGCATTTCCGACGCTTATATTAAATTAAAAAACTATAAGAAAGCTATTTTCTATGCAAAATCATCTCACTCTAAGGACCAGTGTATGAAAACTTATAGTTTTTTCTACAACTTACTGCTAGAAAAGTTAAAAGATATTAAATACCTCTCAGATGCCAGAAAATATAAGTCAACTTACAAAAAAATGCTGACTCTGGCTCGCAAGATGCAAAAGCCTGACTTGGTGGCAAATCTTAAAAAAACCCTGCGTAAACTATAAGTTGCACAATTTGCTAAAAACTGATATAAATCTAGTGTTCTAAACTGTTTTATGCACGATTATAGCGCAACTAAATTTGTATCCCGCCAGGTTTTAAAGGAGCGCATGCAGCAAAGTGATCAGCTGCGCACTACAATTTCTTTTTATAAATATTTCCCGATTAATGAACTAGATGCTTTTCGCACAAACTTACTAACAGGCTTAGAGAAACTTAAGGTCCTAGGTCGGATTTATATAGCTCAGGAGGGAATCAACGCTCAGATTTCAGTTCCCACTGCAAAACAAGCTGAGACTTGCGTCTCTTCTTAGATTCCATCTCAGAATTGCAGGCAGTACCCTTTAAAGTTGCAGTGGAGGATGACGGCAAGTCCTTTTATAAGATGACAATTAAAATTAAGGAAAAGGTGCTGGCCGATGGCTTAACTGACACAGACTTTGACACTACTAAGGTCGGCAAGCATTTGTCTGCCTGTGAGTTTAACCGCGCTATTGATGAGGGAGCTGTAGTCATAGACATGCGCAATCACTATGAGACCGAGGTTGGAATTTTTGATCAGGCCTTGAGTATTGATGGAGATACCTTTCGCGAGGTTTTACCTGCGGCCTTAGAGCTTGTTGCAGACAAAAAAGATGCCAAAATTTTACTTTACTGTACGGGTGGGATTCGCTGTGAAAAGGCTTCAGCTTATTTTAAACACCAAGGCTTTCAAGATGTGAACCAATTAGGAGGAGGCATTATAGATTATAAACATCAATGCCAAAAAGAAGGCCTGGAAATTAAGTTCAGAGGCAAAAATTTTGTGTTCGATGAGCGCTTAGGCGAAAAAATTACCGACGATGTCATCTCTAACTGCCACCAATGTGGAACGGCTTGTGACTGTCACACCAATTGTAATAATGATGATTGTCATCTGCTATTTATTCAGTGTGATAATTGCAAACATAAATTCAGCAATTGCTGCACCGCTAAATGCCAGCAAGTTGCCGCTTTGCCACTTGAAAAGCAGAGGCAATTACGGAAAACCGGTAATTTAAAGCAGGACTGCTTATCTGTGTACAAAAGCCGTTTAAGGCCAAAACTTAGGCCTTAACATAAATATAGTAGCCCTGGCCTTGGTATTTGGCTTTTAAACCATGAATCCGAAAGGCTGCACTCACTACCACGGTTTGGGGTTTTAATTTGGGCCATACCTCTTGATAAAACTTAACCATCGGTTTTTGCTGCATAAAGATATAAATAAAATCGTAGTTTGTGAGTTCTTGCTTCCAAAAATTTTTAAAGAAAATCTTGATATTGGAGTTACTACGAGTTTTATATTTGGCTAGCAAAAAGGTAGGGATAGAGATTTCATAGCCCACACACTTGGCCCCCTGCTGCTCTGCCAGCTGTAGGACTCTGCCATCTCCACAACCTATGTCTATAAATGTTTTACCTTGTAGCTTGAATTGCTTTTTAAGCACTGAGAAAATCTGCGTTAGTTTTTGCTGGGGAAAGGGTACAAATGGGGCGTTCTGGAAGGCCTGGTACAGGCTAGGTAGGATTATTATGGTGAATATAAATAAGATTGCCGGTGGTAGCTGAAAGTAGTGACTGATGATAAATATGAAGATGAGCAGTAATACCTCAAGCATGTTTGCGGGTTATAGAAGCAATATAAAAACTTTCTATGAATTTGTCTGGCATGACTTGAAAAGTTTTGGTCAAAATTTGAGGATCTACATCTATATTATAGCTGATTTTTTTTAAATTCTTAAATTCTACTTGCTTTAATTGCGCAGCGGCTTGGCTTTTCAGAAAGGCTTGAACCACAAAATGATTCTCGGCTGGATGTAGACTACAAGTAGAATAGACTAACTTGCCTCCTGTCTTCAGCTGGGTAAAGGCCGCAGTTAGGAGCTTGAGTTGCAGTTTGCTAAATTTGAGTGATTGATGCAGAGATTTATGAGTGTAGGTTTTTTTTTGATCAGCAATAATCCGGGCTGAGGAAGTGCAGGGCGCATCCAGCAATATTTTATCATACTGCTTGGGGTACTTGGCCAAGTACTGGAGGGCATCCATCTGGTGAACTTGGCAATAATTGACTAGATCTACCCCCAGCAAGTTTAAATTGTGTGTGAGACGCTGGCAGCGAATATAGTCTAACTCTATAGCAGTGAGAGAACCTTGGTTCTGCATGAGGCTGGCAATTTGAGAACTTTTGGAACCGGGGGCAGCCGTGAGATCCAAAACTGCTTCTCCAGCTTGGGGCTGCAAGCAAATCACGGGAAGCATAGAGGCTAGACTTTGTAGATAGAGTTCTCCATTTTGGTATTGGGCTGTTTTTTGCAGTTGTTTTTTTTGATCAGCTGCTAGGTAATAGGTATTGGGATATATCCAGGATTTTGGTTTAAAACCTTGGGCTGTCAGGTCTTGAATTAATTTCTGGGCTGATATTTTTAAACTGTTTGCTCGAAAGCTCAAGGGTCTGGCTACAAAGCTTTTGGTGATATCTTTAAGGATGACTTCATTTGAAAAGAAGTTTGCAAGCTGATCGGTAAAATTTGAGAGACAATTATTGGAAATATGTGGTATTAAAAATTTGCATTTGGGACAGGATCAGTTTACTATAGATTTACTAAATGCACCAGTGGCGGAATTGGTAGACGCGCTAGCTTGAGGGGCTAGTCTTCGCAAGGAGGTGGAGGTTCAAGTCCTCTCTGGTGCACCACATAACAGTTTGCCTATAGCGTAACTATAGAAGGCGAGCTTATTTGAGATTGCTGAACCATGAGTTTCAAATTTGAGATCTGCTAGCACTGCAAATAGTTCTTGGGTAGTGGACTGGCACAAGGTTTGCAATTTGCTGGCCTGCCTATGTTCTGAACTTGCTAGTAATATTTCACTGAGGGTCTGGATTTTTAAGTAGTTGAAGGAGTGGTTCTCAATCAACTGAGACAAATCTGTCACATTCAACCTAAGAAATATAACTAGGATTAGAAAGAAATTAAAGCTGGAGTATATGTTAATTTCTGTAAAAAAAGCCTGGATTTGGGCTTCGTGTTTAGTTAAATCCCCTGCAGGGAGGCTGGAGTTCTCAAGTAGTTGAAAAATAGCCTGGTAAAATCTATCCTGTTGATGCCTTGGTACTTGGCTCTCTAAGGCTTCTACCGTCTGAAGTAGAGCTAGGTCTCCCTTCACATATCCATGTAATTGTTCTATTACAGGCTGGGGGGTTCGGTTTTGCAGTTTTTTATAGAGTATATCAAAATAGGCTTGATTTTTAATGATTTCTGGATCTAATTCATACATGACGGGACTAATCCCTAGGTTAATAATTTTTAAATAATTCAGTGCGGCCTCATGGCGTGTGCCGAGCAACAGGGCAAATTCTTGGCTGTGTGGCCAAGTTACAGCGGTAATTGCATTTATAATCTGGTTATGATTGCTTTGGATCTTGACTGGGTCTGTATTTTCATCTGAAAGTTTTTCGCCCTGCATAATAGTGCGCATGCGTTTGATTCGACTTGAAAACTCTGGACTGAGCATTTCTTAGTTTTAGACTTTGATATATTCACAAATTAAACTGCGGGATGCAACGAGTTTGCTTTGACATAAAACAAAAACCACAAGTACTGCGATTGCATAATGGATAATTTTTTGCTAAGCTGTACTTGCTTAAACAAACCTAAATTAGCATTAAAATCTTAGGAAGACCTCTATGGACCCAGAGCAGTTAATGATCTATCCGTCAATCCTAAGCCCCGTCCTAAACCCTAGCTCAATCATGAAAAAACTAGCCTTTGTAGATGTAGAAACCAACGGATCCAATTATGCCTCTCACGAGATTATAGAGCTGGCAATTTTGATATACGAGGACGGCAGTTTAACTCGTGAGTACCAGCAGCTCTTTAAGCCCTTTAAACCCATTCCTCGCTTCATTCAAAATCTCACCGGCATTAAGCCAAATATGCTGATTGAGCAACCTAGGTTTAAGTCTGAGGCTGAAACTATTTATAATATATTGAAGGATGCGACCTTCGTCGCCCATAACGTGGGTTTTGACTATAACTTTGTGAAGCAGCATTTGTCGAACCATGGCTTTGTCTTGAATACTGATAAGATTTGTTCTATTAATTTTTCTAAAAAGTTATTTCCGAATTCTGCCAAACACAACTTAGATACAGTCATAGAAAACTTAAATTTAAATTTAAACCAGGCGCGTCGTCACAGAGCCCTGACGGATTGCAAGGTGATTCTGCACCTTTGGCAAGAGCTAGAACGCCAATGCTCTACTCAAAAGTTGCAGAGTTTTGTAAGTTCCAAAAAACAAAAGAAAATCTCCTCTGCTCTAACGCAGAAAATCCAAAAGCTGCCTCGAAAAGCTGGAGTATATCAGCTCTTTGTGAATGAGCGCTGTGTTTTTGTGGGCCAGGCCCAAAATATCTATGAGCAGGTCAAAAATGATTTCTATATAGCTAACAGGTCTGAAAAGAAGCAGATTTTAACTAGCCTGACTGATATTAATCATGAAATTTGCCATACTGAATTTGAATTGCTGCTAAAAGAGTTGGCTTATAAGAAGTTGCATCAGCCCAAATTGCAAAAGATTCAGTTAGCTGAGTTTTGGGTCTTGCAGCAAGAAAATGGTTGCTTAAAGCTAAATGCTATGCGAGAACTTGCTGCTGACTATAGCATCTTGGCTTTATATCATACGCAGAAGGAGGCCTTGGACGTGCTTCAGTCAACAGGAGCTCTGCTCTCAAACAGCGGCGATTCACTTGAAATACAGGCTGGCGCTTGTGATTTGCAAAAAGTACAGTACGACCATTTTGATCTCAAAACTATGAGTTGGCCACTGGATAAGCTTTTGTTTATCAAGAGTGGCAGAAAATATTTAGTTTTTTATAAATTTATTTACCTAGGCTTTGTATTTCAGATAGAGTCTGACTCTGCTCATTTGATTAACAAGCAAAGTTTTGACTTACAAAGCTATCTGCTGTTTGCAAAGTATTTTGATAAATTGGCAAAAGGCGATATAATATGGAAGATTATTAAAAATTGATATGGATAAAGTTTCAATTAGACAGCTGTTGATTAAGAAGAGATCCACCATTTCTCCTTTAGAGAAGGAAATTTCTGATGAGCTGATCTTAAAAAACATGGCGGCCGTAGCTGAGCTCAAGCACGCTAAGACTATTTTGGGATTTTACCCAAATGCTTCCGAACCTCAGATCAATCCCTATCTAGAGCAGTCGCTCCTGAGAAAGGCAGATTTGTATTTGCCAAGAGTCAACGAAGAGCAGTTGGATATTTGTCAGATTCAAAGTTTTAAGGATCTAGAGCAGAATAAGTTGAAGGTCTTTGAACCCAGTATTCACCATCATGTCACAAATTTAGAAAATTTTGAGGTTATTTTACTGCCTGGGCTGGCCTTCAATAAAGATGGATATCGTATAGGCTATGGCCGAGGTTTTTACGACAGACTATTAGCTAGAACTCAAGGTTTGCGGATAGCCACTGCTTACGAATTTCAGTATAATATTCATTTTGAACATGAGGCCCATGATCAAAAAATTGATATCTTAATTACCGATAGAAATATTTATAGATTTAATTTATAAACTATGACTAAACCCAAATTACATTTTATAGCACTGAATGTGGTAATAACTGTCCTGATTTCAGTTTCCCTAGGTTTTTACTTTGCAAATCGTACCCTAAACACCATTCAGAACGATGAAATTACCACAACTAAAACCGTCCTGGTGGAGTCCTCGAGTCTGATAGAGGCTATTGATAAATTAACTCCGGCGGTGGTGAGTATCGTGGCATCTAAGGAATTAGCCTTGGTGCAATCTCCCTTTGGACTGTTTGATTTCTTCTCAGGATTAGAACGCCAACAGGCCCCTCAAACTAACGGCAAACAAAAGGTAGGAGGCGGCACAGGCTTTATTATTAAAGAAGATGGTCTGGTTCTCACTAATAAACACGTGGTAGTGGATTCAGGAGCGGAATATACGGTGATTTTGTCGGATGGCACCCAAATGTTTGCCGAGGTCTTGTCCTTGGATCCAGTTTCGGACTTAGCTGTGGTGCAGCTTTTTACAGACGAACA
>CAZFPD010000021.1:0-14407 GCA_964521035.1 uncultured Candidatus Peribacteria bacterium | reverse complement strand
TATTATATCTTACCATAAACAACGAAACCTGTAAACAGACAAAGTACCATTGACTAATCAAGAGCCAAACATGTACCATAACAACAGTAACTAATCTTCAAACCATGCTAGACATCAAGTACATACGCGAACACCAAGATGCAATGATTCAAAATTGTGCCAATCGCAATGTCTCGGTGGACATCCATGGCCTACTCAAATTAGACGATCAAAGAAAAACTCTGCAACAAAATCTAGACCAAAAAAGATCCGAACTTAAAAGCGCCTCCAAGTCCAAACCTACTCCCGAAAAAATCGCTGAACTCAAAGAATTAAGCCAATCAATCAAAGAGTTAGAACAAGAGGAGCGACAAGTTCTAGAAAATTTCCAGGAAGAACTGTCTAAAGTCCCAAACTTAACCCACCAAGACGTTCCCATTGGAGAAGAAGCCGACTTCAATGTTCTTTATAAAAACTTTGAGCCCAAAAACTTTGCTTTCAAACCCAAAGACCACCAAGAATTATTTGAAGCCAAGGGCTTACTAAACTTCGAAAGAGGAGCCAAAGTTGCCGGACACAAAACTTACTTTTTAAAAAATCAATTAGTTCACTTAAATAATGCCTTAATCCAATACGGAATTTCCATTTTAGAAAAAAACGGCATCACCGACATTTACGAAACGCCAGACTTTGCGTTTAAAGAAATTTTACAAATGGCTGGCTTTAATCCTCGTGGAAACTCAGACGACATCTATAATATTGATGGTGAAAATCTCTCCCTAATTGCAACCTCAGAAATCACCATGCTAGGTTACTACTCAAACGAAGTTGTCGATTTATCAAATGGACCAAAAATCTTTGCCGCAATTTCTAAATGCTTCCGCAAAGAAGGTGGTTCCTACGGCCGAACTTCTAAAGGTCTTTATCGAGTCCACCAATTTTCTAAACTAGAAATTTTTGCCATCTGCAAACCAGAAGACTCTGAAAAAGTTCACGAGCAAATCAAAGACATTGAACTTGAAATAGTGAATGGACTTGAAATCCCCTACCAACTTATAGACATTGCCTCCGAAGATTTAGGCGGACAAGCCTACAGAAAATTCGATATCGAAGCCTACATGGTAATGAAAGGTGACGATCAAAAACAAGGCGACTACGGAGAAATCACTTCCACCTCCAACTGCTTAGATTACCAAGCCCGACGTGCCAACATTAAATATCTCGATACAAACGGCAAGAAGCAATTTGCCCACACCCTAAACGGAACCGCCATTGCCACCTCTCGCCTCCCAATTGCACTCGCCGAATACCACCAAGACGCAAACGGTATCATTCACATCCCAAAAGCTTTGCAGGAGTTCACTAAGTTTTCTAAAATTTAAAAAAGTCTTGACTTAACCCAGTAAAAGCTATAAAATTCTGAGGTTAAAACCAGGATCCGACTGTGTTGTGAGCGGTAAAAACCTTTATTTTTACTCGCTAACCCATTTTTGTCATGGCTACTAAAAAGGCTCCAGAAAAAACTCCTGTGTCTAAACCAAAAATCAAAGCGATAGCATCCAAGCCGCAATCCAACAATGTAGGAGAGCGCTTATTTTATGGTACCGGAAATGACTTAGAATCAGGTAAATTACCTGATCTAATCGGTATACAAAAACAGAGCTACGAAAGATTTTTAGTCGAGGGCATTCAAGATCTACTCGACGACATCTCACCTATTAGTGATTTTTCAGGGCGCAAACTCTCGCTCGAATTTTCTTCTCACGAAATTGGTGAACCCAAACATGCACCAGATACCTGCCGCAAGAAAAACCTAACTTTCGAGGCTCCCCTCAAAGTTCACGTACAATTGATTAATCAAGAAACTGGTGAAATTAAAGAACAAGATGTCTTCTTAGGGTCCATACCTCTCATGACAGACAAAGCCTCATTTATCGTTAACGGAATAGAAAGAGTCGTAGTCAACCAAATCGTACGAGCCCCAGGAGCCTTCTTCGGACTAAACCAAGGCACACCTTATGCCGCCGCCAAAATTATTCCCAAGCGCGGAGCCTGGCTCGAACTCGAAACTGACAAAAGAGGTGTCATTAGTATTAAAGTAGATAGAAAAAGAAAAATCCCAGCCACTGCCTTTCTTCGTATTCTCGGCTTTGAATCTGACAAAGAAATTCTAGACGAATTCGGCTCACATGAATATGGCAAAGAAATCAACTTTATCCAAAAAACTCTAGACAAAGACACTTCCAGCAATGCCAATGAGGCCTACCAACTCATTTACAAACGTATTCGTCCCGGAGACCTAGCCACCGCCGAAAACGCCAAAGCCACTATTGATAGTATGTTTTTTGACGTTAAAAAATATGACATGGGCAAAGTCGCTCGCTACAAACTCAATAATAGATTTGATCTCAAAACCAAAAACATTAAAAAATTCCACGCCCTCCAAAAAGAAGACTTTTTGCTGATCTTTCACCACCTGATCGAACTCAATCTAGACAAAGTCAAACCGGATGACATTGATGACCTTTCCAACAGACGTATTCGTGGAGTTGGCGAGCTAGTTCAAAACAAATTTAGAGTCGGCCTTCTACGTACCGAAAGAATCATCAAAGACCGTATGACAGTCATGGATGCCGAAACTGTAACTCCAACCCAACTAGTCAACTCTCGCCCAATTACCGCCGCCTTGAGAGAATTCTTTGCTAATTCCCAACTTTCTCAATTCATGGACCAAACCAATCCCCTTTCAGAATTAGCTCACAAAAGACGTATCTCAGCCATGGGTCCAGGCGGACTTTCTCGAGAAAGAGCCTCCTTTGACGTTCGTGATGTACATCAAACTCATTATGGCCGTATCTGTCCCGTAGCCACTCCCGAAGGGCCAAATATCGGACTAGTCGTCCACCTCGCTCTATACGGAGAAGTCAATGAATACGGATTTATCATGACTCCCTTTAAGAAGATCAAAAACACAGTCAAAAATGATGCCAAGTCTCTCACAGGCAGAATAGCACGCAGTCCTATTAAAGATGGGCGTAAAATTCTGGTCAAAGAAAACGAAGTTATTACAGCCGAAATAGCAAATAAAATCGCCAAACTCAAAGATAGCGAAATAGCAGTACGATCCTATGTTACCAATGAAATCGAACACTTTGATGCGGAACAAGAATCCCGTCTAGTCATCGCCCAAGCCAATTCCGAACTAGACAAGCATAAACAATTTAGCGCTACCCGCGTTCCTACCCGAAGAAAAGGTGAAGCCACTATGTCTCATGTCAACGAAATCACTCATATAGAAGTATCACCTAAGCAGATTTTATCACTTTCCACCTCTCTTATCCCCTTTGTAGAACACGACGACAACCACAGAGCCCTAATGGGAACCAACATGCAGCGTCAGGCCGTACCATTGATCCGTCCTCAACGCCCACTAGTTGGTACAGGTACCGAAGCCATCGCAGGCCGCAATTCTTCTCACTGTGTCATAGCCGAACAAGATGGATCTGTCTCTTATGCAGATGCCAAAAAAATCATCGTCATGTATGCCAATGGTAAAAAAATCACTTATAATCTACAAAACTTTTTACGCTCCAACCAAGGAACCTGCCTCAACCAAAAAGCCATAGTCAAAACTAAGGATAAATTCAAAAAAGGCGACGTGCTAGCAGACGGATGTTCTATCGAACAAGGTGAAGTTGCTCTTGGAGCCAACCTATTAACTGCCTATATGACTTGGGAAGGTTATAATTTTGAGGATGCGGTAGTAATTTCTGACCGACTAGTCAAAGACGGCACCTTCGATACTGTTCACATTGAAGAATACACCCTCGATGTCCGCGACACCAAACTTGGAGTCGAAACCATCACTCAAGACATCCCAAACATTTCTGAAACCAAACTCAAAAACCTAGACGAAAATGGCATAATTCGCATGGGTGCCTCTGTCAAAGAAGGTGACATTTTAGTAGGAAAAATCACACCCAAGGGAGAAACCGAACTAACAGCCGAAGAAAGGCTCCTCAGAGCAATTTTTGGTGATAAGGCTCGTGATGTCAAAGACACTTCCCTCAAAATGCCAGGCGGTTCCTATGGTAAAATTGTAGGAATTCAAATTTTTGACCGCAAAAATGGCGATGAACTTCCAACTGGAGTCCTAAAACAAATTCAAGTCTCCGTAGCACAAACCCGTAAAATCTCAATTGGAGACAAAGTAGCCGGAAGACACGGAAACAAAGGTGTGATTGCCACTATAGTCCCCCAAGAAGACATGCCTTACCTACCAGATGGAACCCCTATTGATATCTGTCTAAATCCACTTGGTGTTCCAGCCCGTCTAAATATAGGACAAATTTTAGAAAACCACCTAGGACTAGTTGCTGACAAAATCGGTACTCCCATAGCCACTCCAGCCCTAGAAGGAATTGCAGCAGATACAGTTCGCAAATTACTAGAACAGCACGATCTGCCATTCGATGGAAGAGTGCAACTCTACAATGGTAAAACTGGCGAACCTTACGCTAAAAAAACCACTGTCGGCATGTCTTACATACTCAAGCTTTCTCATCTAGTAGAAGACAAAATCCACGCCCGTTCCATAGGACCGTATTCCTTAGTAACTCAACAGCCCCTAGGAGGTAAGGCTCAAAAAGGTGGACAAAGATTCGGAGAAATGGAGGTGTGGGCTCTAGAAGCCTACGGTGCCTCCCACTGTCTACAAGAAATGCTTACCATTAAATCTGATGATATGTATGGTCGAGCCAAAGCTTACGAAGCCATAATTAAAAATGAAAAGATCAAAAAACCGCGTACTCCAGAATCCTTTAACGTACTACTCAAGGAACTGCAAGCTCTGTCATTAAATGTAGAACTGTTAGATCAAGCCGAATCAGTTGACGAAGATCCTTCCGAATTTTACGTGCAAGAGACTGACGACATAGATAAGGAAGTGGTAGAAGACATCCAAGAAAACACTCAAAACCAAAATCCCGAAACAACTATAGAAAGTAATGCAATAGATTCCAGCCAAGAAAATCCAAACCCGGATCCAGCTCCTCAAAGCATTACTGACAACATCGATGCTTTAATAGATACCGACATTGCCAGCGTACCTGACAATAAATAACGCCTAAAAAATTTATAAAAATCAATACTAACTGCAATCTATGTCATACAATCAAGACCACTTACATAATTTCGATGCCATTTCTATCTCTCTAGCATCTCCAGACCAAATCCTATCTTGGTCCCACGGCGAAGTTAAAAAACCAGAAACCATCAATTATCGTACTCAAAAACCAGAACGCGAAGGCCTATTCTGCGAAAGAATCTTCGGGCCTACCAAAAACTACGAATGCTACTGCGGAAAATACAAGCGTATTCGCTACAAAGGCGTTATCTGCGAAAAATGTGGAGTAGAAGTCACCAAATCTGCTGTACGTCGTGAAAGAATGGGCCACATCAAATTAGCAGTTCCCGTAACCCACATTTGGTACCTACGCTCCACCCCATCTAGACTAGGATTGATACTCAATCAACCCATTAAAAGTCTAGAACAAGTCGTATACTTTGCAGCCTATATAGTCACCAACCTCAAATCAGATGCTCAAAAAGATACTTTAGAGCAACTTGAAACTGAATACCAAAGCTACCGCAATAAAATATCTGAAGAATACAAGGCCGAAAAAGCTGCCATCAAAAATATTAGCGAAGCTCAAGAAAGTAAACTCGAAACCAAATTTTCTCAAAAAATAGATGCTCTAGACGAACAACATAAACAAGCCAAAGAAGATCTAAAAAAACTAGAAATTGGATCCGTACTTTCAGAATTACAATATAGAAATATGTCCCTTAAATTTGGACACGTATTTACCGCTTCAACTGGAGCTGAAGCCATAGAAGATATTGTCAGCAATCTGAATTTAAACCAACTCCTAGAGCAACTCGCCGAACAATCCACCAAAAGTTCTGGGCAAAAATTGAAAAAAATTGAAAAAAGAATTAATTTTATAAAAAATCTCATCAAATCTGGCAACAATCCAAGCTGGATGATAATCAAAGCTCTACCAGTCTCCCCTCCTGATTTAAGACCTATGGTACAATTAGACGGAGGTCGCTTTGCAGCTTCTGACTTAAATGATCTCTATCGCAGAGTGATTAATCGTAATAACCGTCTCAAAAAACTACTTTCCATTGGGGCTCCAGAAGTAATTTGTAGAAATGAAAAACGCATGCTGCAAGAAGCTGTCGACACTCTCATCAATATTTCTGCTCGCCAATCTCGCACCTCATACAACGCAGGAGATAAAAGAAAACTCAAGTCCCTATCCGACTTCCTCAAAGGAAAACAAGGTCGCTTCCGCCAAAACTTGCTAGGAAAACGTGTAGACTATTCTGGTCGTTCTGTAATTGTAGTTGGTCCTAAACTCAAGCTAGACGAATGTGGACTACCCAAACAAATGGCACTTACCCTCTTTAAACCCTTCGTATTATCTAGGTTGATTCGCGATGGTTACGCCCACAATATTAAATCAGCCGAAAAGCTCATTTTAGCTAATCGTAAAGAGGTTTGGGACATCCTCGAAGAAGTCACCACCAACAAACATGTATTATTAAACCGTGCACCTACTCTGCATCGTTTGGGTATTCAAGCCTTTAAGCCCAAACTAATCGAAGGTAAGGCCATTCAAATTCACCCTCTGGTCTGTGCCGCCTTTAATGCCGACTTTGATGGTGACCAAATGGCAGTTCACCTACCATTATCTGAACCAGCACAAAAAGAAGCTGCCGAACTCATTCAGTCAGCTAAAAATCTTCTCAAACCTTCAGCTGGTGAACCTATAGTCGATCCTTCCCAAGATATGATCCTTGGAGCCTACTATCTAACTAAAGAAACCAAAGGACAAATGGGCGAAAATTCTGTCTATTCCAATCTCAACGAATTAAATGCCGCCTTAGAACTAAAAAAATTACATTTACAAAGCCAAATCAGATTTCATACTGGCCAAAAAATCATACAAACCACCCCCGGACGTGTCATCTTTAATCAAATTCTTCCCAAAGAACTCCAGTTTCTCAATAAAACCATGACCAAATCCGACCTCTCTCAATTAATCATGGATTCCTTTAATCTTTATGACTTGGAAACTACAGCCAAACTTTGTGACGATCTCAAAGATATAGGATTTAAATACGCCACCCTCTCAGGAATCAGCCTCTCTGCCGCCGACATGCCAACTCCAAAAGAAAAACTACAAATTATTGAAAAGGGCAATGAATTGGTCAAAGAAATTTCTAACCAATGCTGGCGCGGATTACTAACAGAAGAAGAACGCTATAGCCAAACCATCAAAGTTTGGAACAGTGCCAAAACCGAAATTACTGAAATCATGGTAGGACTAGTAGACGAAGAGAACGACCTACATTACATGATCAACTCCGGAGCTCGTGGTAACTGGGGTCAAATCACCCAGTTATGTGGAATGAAAGGACTAGTAACTAATCCAGCTGGACGAACCATAGAACTACCAATCAAATCTAATCTAATCGAAGGTTATACCATCCTAGAATACTTCATCGCCTCTCACTCTGGAAGAAAAGGTAAATCTGATACAGCCCTAAAAACAGCCGAAGCCGGCTACCTAACCCGCCGTTTAGTTGACGCCGTCCAAGATCTAATTGTCAGAGATCACGACTGTGAAACCAAAAACAGCCACATTATTACCAAGGCCTCTTCCGAAAACATAGGTCTAGACTTCACGCATAGAATCTTCGGCCGACACATAGCCGAGAAAGTCACCTCTACAGAAACCGGCAAAACCCTAATCAGCAAAGGAACCATCATCAATCATGCTGAAGTTGAAATGATTAAGGAAAACTCTATAGCTGAAATCAAAGTTTACTCTCCTTTAACATGTAAAACCGAAGGTGGCGTCTGTCAAAAATGTTATGGTTTCGATTTAGGAACCAACGATCTGGTCCAACTCGGAACTCCAGTTGGAATTATAGCCGCCCAATCCATTGGTGAACCAGGAACCCAACTAACCATGAGAACTTTCCACATGGGAGGTGTCCAACAGGAATCAGATATCACTCAAGGTTTATCTAGAGTGGATGAGATTTTAGAAGCCAAAAACCCAAAGTCTCCAGCCATTCTTTCTGGAATCGACGGAGTAGTCAAAGTTAAAACTAAGGGACGTAATACAGAAATCGAAATTGATTCCCAAACAACAGTCCAGATCACCTACAACCTAGAAGAAAATTTCTTACCAGTCATTAAAAAAGGTGAAGAAATCAAAGAAAAACAAATTATCGCCAAATCCTCCGTCAATAACAACGTTATTCGAGCCCAAGAAGCTGGCAAAATCAAAGAACTCAATAATTTCTCCATAGTGGTAGAAACCCTAGACGCCATCCAAAAACTCTACCTAGTTCCCAAAGGCAAAAGCGTGAAAGTCAAAAATGGACAAAACGTTTCTAAAGGAGATAATCTTACGAGCGGATCAATCAATCTCAGAGAACTTATGTCACTCACTGACGAATACACCACTCTAAAATACATAATTGAAGAAGTCCAAAGTATATACGCTATGCAAGGTCAAAACATTAATGACAAACATATAGAAATGATAGCTCATCAAATGGTTTCCCGAATCAGAATCCAAGATAGTGGGGATTCCAACCTTACAACCGGACAAATCAGCAATAAAATCAAAGTAGACAATATCAACAAAGTCCTAGAAAAAGACGGCAAAAAACTGGTCAAATATGAAAAAACCTTAATGGGACTCATCCCGATTGCACTTTCTACAGATAGCTGGCTCTCTTCAGCATCCTTCCAAGAAACCATTAAAGTCTTGGTTGATGCAGCTACAACTAAACGTATAGACAAATTAGAAGGACTAAAAGAAAACGTCATAATCGGTAAATTGATCCCTGCCGGTGAAACATACCGCAAAAATCAAAGCCTTAACAAATAAAAAAACCTTGCATTTCAGAAAATTTTTGATTATGCTTACACTCGACAAATTAACTCATTTGAATGCCAACAGTTGCACAATTAATTAGAAAGGGCCGCAAAAAAAAGATTGTCAAAGACAAATCTCCAGCCCTAGCAAATAGTATCAATACTCTCAAAAACAATAAAAAGGTTCTCAAACCCTCGCCTCAAAAACGTGGCGTTTGCACCAAAGTATTTACTATGACACCTAAAAAACCTAATTCAGCCATGCGTAAAGTTGCTAGAGTTAAACTCACTTCAGGACACGAAGTCAACGCCTACATAGGAGGAGAAGGTCACAACCTACAAGAACACTCCGTGGTAGTTATCCGTGGCGGACGTGTTAAAGATCTACCAGGTGTGCGTTACCATGTAGTAAGAGGTAACCTAGATACTCAAGGGGTAGAAAACCGCAAACAAGGCCGCAGTAAATACGGTGCTAAAAAACCTAAGAAATAAATAAAACCATATGAGACAAGCCAAAGTTAAATTTATCGCTCAAAACAACTCTGAACTAATTGAAAAATTCATCAATTATCTGATGCTAGCAGGCAAAAAAACTGTCGCCCGTCGCATACTCAAAGATTGTTTTGAAATCATTCAAAAGAAAACCAAAAAAAAGGGAGCCGAAATATTCGAGGAAGCTATTAACAATACCAAACCAGCTATGGAGATCCGAGCCAAAAGAGTTGGAGGCTCCGTTTATCAAATTCCTATAGAAGTTAAACCCATTCGGAGATTTCAATTAGCCTCAAGATGGATTCTAAACGCAGCTCGATCAAAAAAAGGCGCCCAGATGTCCAAAAAACTAGCTGATGAACTTATAGCCGCCTCTAAAAACGAAGGATCTGCCATCAAAAAGAAAGAAGACACCCACAGAATGGCACAAGCCAATAAGGCCTTTGCTCACTTTGCGCGTTATTAAAATAGTATTTTAACCTAAATCAACAAATGGCCGACCTAAGAAATCTAAGAAATATTGGTATTTTTGCACATATAGATGCCGGAAAAACTACCACTACCGAAAGAATTTTATACTACACAGGAGTTTCTCATAAAATTGGTGAAGTACACGAAGGAGAAGCCACCATGGACTGGATGGACCAAGAAAGAGAAAGAGGTATCACCATCACCTCTGCCGCCACCACCTGTAATTGGAAAGACATCCGCATCAATATTATAGATACTCCAGGACACGTAGACTTTACCTTTGAGGTAGAAAGATCTCTACGTGTATTAGATGGTGGAGTAGCCGTATTTGACGGTTCCCAAGGTGTAGAACCTCAATCTGAAACTGTTTGGAGGCAAGCTGACCGATACGATGTACCTCGCCTAGCCTTTATCAACAAGATGGATAAAACCGGAGCAGACTTTTTTATGTCGCTAGAGTCCATCCATAAACGCTTATCTAAAGAAGCTGTCGCGATTCAACTGCCAATAGGATTCGAAAGCACCTTTTCTGGAGTAGTAGATATAGTTGAGAAAAAAGCCTTCACCTTCGATGGTCAAATGGGCGAAAAAGTTATAGAAATTGATGTACCAAGTGATATGGCGGATCAAATCGAAGAATATAGAAACATTTTAATTGAAAAAGTTGCCGAAAACGACGACCAAGTCATGGAAAAATACCTAGGAGGAGAAGAAATCTCCATCGAAGAACTCAAAGCTGGAATTCGACGAGCTACCATTTCTTCCAAAATCTATCCTGTACTCTGTGGCACTGCTTTACAAAACAAAGGAGTTCAAAAAGTTTTAGATGCCGTTGGTGACTACCTCCCTTCTCCAGTAGATATCGGTACAATCGAAGGAATAGACCCCAAAACAGACGAAGCAAAAACCAGAAATCTTACTACCGAAGAAGCCGTATCAGGAATAGTCTTCAAAATCGCCACCGACCCTTTCGTCGGGCGCCTATCCTTTATTCGAGTATACTCAGGCACCATTAACGCCGGCAGTTACATCTACAACCCATTAAAAGGTGAAAAAGAAAGAATAGGACGAATAGTCCAAATGCACGCCAATTCCCGTGAAGAAATCAAAGAAATTAAAGCCGGAGACATTGCCGCAATTATCGGTTTAAAACACACCGATACTGGAGAAACTCTCTGTGACGAAAAAGACCAAGTAGTACTCCAAAAAATGGACTTCCCAGAACCAGTGATCTCTATTGCAGTTGAACCTAAAACCAAAGTCGATCAAGAAAAAATGGGTATAGCTCTATCCAAACTAGCCGAAGAAGATCCTTCCTTCCAAGTCAAATCAAATGAAGAAACTGGTCAAACCATTATTTCCGGCATGGGAGAACTTCATTTAGAAATCCTTATAGATCGTATGAAAAGAGAATTTAAAGTAGAATGTAATACAGGTAATCCGCAAGTCGCTTACCGAGAAACTATCCAAACCGAAATCCAACACGAAGAAAAATATGTTAAACAATCTGGTGGACGTGGACAATACGCCCATATCCTTATGCGCCTCAAACCTCTAGAGCCTGGAACAGGCTATACCTTTACAAACAAGGTAGTAGGAGGGAAAATCCCTAAAGAATACATCCCTTCTGTCGACGCCGGTGTAAAAAATGCCATGAGCCGCGGTATCATTGCTGGCTATCCTATGGTTGATCTAGAAGTAGAGCTGTATGATGGGTCCTACCACGATGTAGATTCTTCCCAAAACTCCTTCGAGGCCTGCGGATCAATTGGCTTCCGTAACGCTGCCCGAAAAGCAGATGCAGTTCTATTAGAACCAATTATGGCCGTCGAAATCACCACTCCCGAAGAGTTTTTTGGAGATGTAATGGGAAATGTTTCCTCAAAAAGAGGGCAAATCAAAGAATCCGGAGACAGAGGTATGGCAAAAATAATACAATCCTATGTCCCTCTATCTGAAATGTTTGGTTATGCTACCGAACTACGCTCCATGACTCAAGGCCGCGCCACTTACACCATGGAATTTGATCATTATGAAAAGGTTCCCTCCAGTATAGCTGAGAAAATCAACGAAGAACGTTCATAATCTATTGAAAAATATTTTTATTGCTATAAAATAAATTTGTAATTTAAAACTTTAACCACTCTATATGAATAATACATTCGTAAGAAATAAACCTCACGTCAATGTTGGTACCATCGGACACGTTGA
This sequence comes from uncultured Candidatus Peribacteria bacterium, assembly GCA_964521035.1. Taxonomy (GTDB): domain Bacteria; phylum Patescibacteriota; class Gracilibacteria; order UBA1369; genus JAAZXH01. Next base: position 2,292 of record CAZFPD010000021.1, on the reverse strand, counting down.
CCACGGTAAAACTACAACTACGGCAGCTATTTGTAAAGTAGCCGGTACAGATAAAAACTTTGAAGATATCGATAACGCCCCAGAAGAAAAAGAAAGAGGTATCACTATCAACACTTCTCACGTAGAATACGAAACTGAAAACAGACACTACGCGCACGTTGATTGTCCTGGTCATGCCGATTATGTTAAAAACATGATCACTGGTGCCGCTCAAATGGACGCTGCTATTCTAGTTGTATCAGCTGCAGATGGGCCAATGCCTCAGACTCGTGAACACATCTTACTTGCCCGCCAGGTAAATGTTCCATACATCATCGTCTTCCTCAACAAAATGGATATGGCCGATGCAGAAATCGCAGAATTGACAGAAATGGAAGTTCGCGAACTTCTAGATAAATATGAATTCCCAGGAGATGACACGCCTATTATTAAAGGATCCGCTCTAAAAGCTCTAGAAAACCCAACTGGTCCAGACGGAGACTGTATTAAAGAATTACTTAAAACTCTTGATGAATACGTTCCAGTACCAAAACGTGAACTAGACAAACCATTCCTAATGCCAGTAGAAGATGTATTCTCTATCAAAGGTCGTGGTACAGTAGCTACTGGTAAAATCGAAACAGGTATAATTAAAGTCAACGAAGAAGTTGAAATCGTAGGTGTCAAAGACACTCGCAAAGTAGTTGTAACAGGAGTAGAAATGTTCCGCAAACTTCTAGACGAAGGTCAAGCTGGTGACAACGTAGGGCTACTCCTACGTGGTATAGAAAGAACTGACATCGAACGTGGTCAAGTTATCGCAGTACCAGGTTCCATCAAACCTCACACTAAATTTGAAGCTGAAGTTTACATCCTTTCTAAAGACGAAGGTGGACGCCACACGCCATTCTTCAAAGGTTACAAACCTCAATTCTATTTCCGTACTACTGATGTAACTGGAGACATTACCCTACCCGAAGGAGTTGAAATGGTTATGCCTGGTGACAATATCAAAATGAATGTAGAACTTGGAGTACCAATTGCCATGACCGAAGGTCTACGTTTCGCAATCCGTGAAGGCGGCCGAACAGTAGGCGCCGGTGTAGTAGCCAAAATCATGTCATAAAGACAATCTTATTACAAAAAAACGTCTCCTCCCGGGGACGTTTTTTCTTTACAAAACCAAAAAAAAATGTAAAATACGACATATAATCATTAATGTAAGCAAAATGAACTTAATCAAAAAAAGCCTAATAGCTATCCTACTTCCCATTCAAGTACTAGCAGCCTCGCCCAGCTCTGTCATAGAAACAAATACCCAAGCCGCTGAAAACTCTACATTAGACTTAATTCAAACCAATACATATGGCACACTCAACCTCAAACCCATCTTCCAAAAAATGATGCCTTTTATTTTACAAAACCTGAAAAACAAGCCCGGTCAAGAAACCAACATTCTAGACGATCTAAAACTAGAAATGCTAGACAATACGATCCACTTCAACGCAAATTGCAATAATAGTATACTAGAATGCCAAATTACAGCCAATCTCACCCCACTCAGCTCCCTACCTCAATTTATCTCAGAAATTGAAAAAAGTTACGCAATTCAAAGGTCAAAATCTGCTGATTTAGAAATCATTAGCATACATGAATCAGCCTTCCTTATTCAAAAAGCAGACAAATTCTACCTTAGCAATCAGCTCACAAACATCGACGAATCTATTGCAAATCTAGACAACTATGCAGCTAGCACAAACAACGAAGCTCTCAAAGCAAACACCTTTTTAAAAACTCAGTCAGATCACGCTAGTCTAAATTTAAGCCTAAGCGACAATTCCATTCAAGGTGAACTAATTACAAACAAAGTCAATAATTTCAACAGCTACACTCAAAACTTTCACAGCAATACCCTATTGAGTCTTGGAGGCCTTAATCTTAGTTCATCTCTCAGCAGCTCAGAAATCACAGAAATTAAAAGTCAATTAGGAGCATTAGGAGATATACTTCTCAAGCTTCAAGGTATCGAAATCCAAGGAGATCTCGACAATTTTCAAATGATAATCCAATTTGAAGAACTAACTGAAAGCATGCAAAATGAACTCAAAGCCCTAGAAGCTGAACAAGCAGCTCTAATCGAAGAAAACGCACTAAACATAACTTACCAAGACAATCAAGTTATTATCAGTATGGGAGAATCATCAAGCCCAAACACAGTCAGTTCCAGTCAAGAAAACCTAATTGGCCACTTTTTTATGAATTCTACACCTATTATGTCTCTACTAGAAAATGAAGGATATACCACGCCATTTG
>CAZFPD010000020.1:0-14512 GCA_964521035.1 uncultured Candidatus Peribacteria bacterium | reverse complement strand
TTAAATATGATTTGCGGGGTAAGATTCATATTGCTGAGCAGCTACCGCGTCGTGGGCTTTCGGATGGCGCCAGAATTTGGGTTGAATGTGTTTCGGATCCTCAGGAGTTTGTGAATGTATTAAGCCACGAGCTGGGCCATGTTTTGCATACCCAGTACTTTGCTCCGCGGCAACGCAGGCACAGAAGCAAGTTTTCGGATTTCGATAGGCCAATTTATTATAGTGATAAAAGCCTAAATTTTTATCAGCTGAGTTTTATCAATAATACCAGTCGGCATATTGCTGCGCTGAACTTTGACTTTGTTTCCAGCTATGCCATGACAGATCCCTTTGAGGACTTTGCGGAGAGTTTTATGATGTATCTGCGTTATCGCTCGGAATTTAAGCGCCTAAGTCAGGACTCTAGGGTTTTGAGGTCTAAGTATGATTTTTTGGCCACTAATTTCCCAGATATGCCTGAATTAAGCGGCTTTAAGTCTGAGGAGCTTGCGGTTCAAAACTTAGCTAGACCATATGATGCTACCTTAGTACATAGGAAATCTTAAAAATGTTTTGTAAATTTTGCAAAAAGTCTATAAACTTTATTTAAAGGCGTACAAGGCTTCTGGCTTTTTGCGGCCCTTATCACTTTTTGCCTCCTTAAATGATTAATCCCAAGTTGGATTAACTTTCAAAGGAGGTTTTTTCTTGCTTTTTTTTCGAAAAAGATATTTAATAATAAGGTCGTGGTGTCTGTAGCTCAGTTGGTTAGAGCACCGGGTTGTGGTCCCGGGGGTCGAGGGTTCGAGACCCTTCAGACACCCCACATCTTTAAAAAGGTATGTGGGGATTTTGATGATAATATGGCTTTTAGCTCTGAATTTTGGCCTGTTTATTTTCTAGTAGTTTATCCACAAAGCTGTTAGTAAATTCAATGATGTTTTCGGCATTGAAGTCTAGCTGATTGAGCTGCATGTGCTCTTGCAATATGATGGCGATCAGATTTTTGAAGGCCTGAGGCGACTGAGAATATTCTTGGAATTTTTGTTGGTTCCAATTTAATTCAGCCTGGTAATGCTCGCGGATGGCCTGCAAATATATGCCTATATTAAGTTTTACAAACTCAGGAAGTTGCGAGTCAAAGCACTGGATTTGTCTATTTTTCTCTGTGCTAGGCTTAGAGTTTTCAGTGTGTAATTTTAGGCCTAGCTTTTTTTGTAGGCTGCTAAAGTTCAAGGAAAGCCCGACCACGATCAGTTGTGGGTTTAGATTGGCTGAAAGGCAGTTGATTACGCTACTAGCCAAAGGATGGCTGACTCCTAGGCTGAGAATGATATGTTTGAGTATTTCAAATAATTGGGTTTCGCTGGCCTGGTGTTTTTTTTCCTTAGCCTGGTCTTTTTTGCCTTGCTTAGCCTGTTCCTTGAGTTTTTCTTGGAATAATTCAAAGGCAGCGGGGTCAAAACCCTCCGCTGCCTCGTTGGATGCAAATGATTCGAACTCATTCATAGGCTTTTATGAGTTAGCTGGCACAACTTCTACGAATGTTTTTTCATATTTTCTACCGTTGAAGTTGGTGATTCTTTTTTTATAGAAGCGTACGTCTCCGTCAACTAGGGCGTGTAGCGTGAAGTCTTTGCCAGTGCCTACATTTTCGCCAGCTCGATACTTATTGCCTTTTTGGCGGATAATTATATTGCCTGGAATACATTTTTGACCTCCGTATATTTTGACTCCTAAGCGCTTCGAGCGCGAATCCGTCTGGCGTGATGCCGAACCTCCTGATTTTTTCTTAGCCATTTTGTCAAATTAAATCAGTCTTATTTTAGGAAATTTTATTGTGAAAAGCAAGTTAAAATTGTAAAATGTAGCTGTGATTACTGTGCTGGAGTTCCTTTAATAGTTTTATTATGAAAAGATTTTGGATAGCCCCTTCTCTCTTATGCCTCTTAATGCTTACGCAAGTCGTTTGGGCCGTGGAATCGGCTGAGCTTTCTGACAAGGTAGAGAGTCTTTCTCGTCAGTATAGGTCAGAAAACAAAAAACTCAATCAGACCTCCTTGAGTCGTAGTCTTTTAGAGAGCCGCTTGGATGATACGGTCTTGCAAATTCAGGATTTAGATGAGACGCTGAAGCAATTAGATCAGCTTATATTGATGTCAGAGAAGCAAAAACTTATTGCCCAGGCTGAGTTTCAAAAATTTAAAAAGAAACTGTCTAGGGCCAATTTTGAAACTCTGAAGCTAGATGACAAGCTGGATCTTTTGTTAGACAACTACAACTCCACTTTGTTGGCATTTTATATGGAATCTATCTCAGATTTCCGCTATACGGATCCGGCTATACAGTTGTTTGATGAGTATGGCTTTAATTTATATTTGCAGAATTTGATCTCGCTACAATCTTTAGAAGAAACGCTAAAGCGCGATTTTCAAGAATTGGACTTAGCTCTGGCCGAGCAAAAATCTTTCCAGAAAAATGTTTTGGCAGCCACCATTAACTTACAGGAGTTAAAGGGTTTATTTGAGACCCGAGTTTTTCAATCGGAGGTTACACTGGCTTCCAAGAAAAGACTCTTGGAATTCACCAAGGGTGAGCAAAAAATTTACGAATCTTTATTAGAGAAGGCTATTCATGACCATAAGGGAGTTGAGGCAAATGTCTTAGAGATTTTAAAGAATTATTCTAAAATCAAAAATCAGTTTTTCGACAAGGGTTTTGCCGATGATATTTTCTTTGGTAAGAATAAGTCCTTTTTAGACTGGCCCGTGAGCCCTGCTAAGGGTTTAACCGCTTATTTTCGCGATACTTCCTACAAAAACTTTTTTGGTATTGCCCATCACGCTATTGACATTCGAGCTTCTATGGGCACAGCGGTTTTGGCCCCAGCTGACGGCGTGGTCCTGAAGGTTGTAGGTGGAGAAGGCAATGATTACCATTATATTATGATAGCCCACGCTGATGGTGTGGTTTCTTTGTTCGGTCACCTGTATGATGAATATGTAAAGCAAGGAGACAAGGTCAAGCGCGGCCAAACTATTGGCCTGACTGGTGGTATGCCTGGAACCAAGGGAGCTGGATTTTTAACTACAGGTCCGCATCTGCACTTTGAGCTTTTCAAAAATGGAGAACATATTGATCCCCTGTCCTTGCTAGATCAATCTAAACTGAAGTCCTCTGACTTATTAAGTAGTTAGTTTATTTTTTAAGCGTAATGGTTTGGAAGGGAATATTGATTTTTTCCTTACGAAAGACTTCTATAATCTTTAGATTAATTTGTTCTAGAGAGTTCACAAAGTCTACGTAATTGTTCCCGTCAAAGTAGTAAAGTATCTTGTAATCAATGCTGGATGGTCCAAATTCTGTTAAGTGAGAGGAATGAAATTCGCAGCCTGGAGATTTGTTAATGACTTTTTGAATTAGACTGGATATTTTGGTGAGTTTTTCATTGGAGGTTTCGTAATCTACGCCTAGTATTATGGTGTTTAGTCTGCGTTTGAGGCGGCCGTAATTTTCTATATTCTGGGATGTGATATTTTTATTGGAAATCACGGTTTCCGCTCCATCAAATGCGGTCAGAATAGTAGATTTGAGGCCAATTTTTTTAACAGTCCCCTTGGTTTCTCCTATCATAATAAAATCGCCTATAGAAAAGGGCTGATCTAAATAAATAGAAAGCGAGGAGACTATGTCTTCTAATACGTTCTTAATGGCTAAGGCAAGTGCTATACCACCTATCCCAAGTCCCGCCATGATAGAAGTCACGTTTACGCCCAATGCGTCTAGACCAATTAGTAGAAAGATGGCAATAACTAGGCTGCTAACTATTTTGTCGATTGCTATAAAGACGGTTTTGTTGCGTTTGTTTTGGCTAATTTTACTGGTGAAGTAAGTGTCCATCAGGTCTCTGACAAAGCGCACTGCTTCCCTGGCAACTAGGGCCAAAGTGATAATGTAGATTGCCTGAGATAAGATTTTGGGTTGAGGATACATTTGGATGGCAATCATGAGCGTGATAGCCAGGATAGTGAAGCGAGAGATTTTTTGGATACTTTTCACAATCAAGTCGTCGTAGGGGTTACTGGTTTTTTGAGCAATTTTGAGGAATTTTGCGCTTAGTAATTTTCTCAGTAAAACAATAAATGTGTAAATGAGAACGGCGACTACTATGATCTTCATTTGGGCTATTGTCCCACTGTTGATTTGATTTACAAGGTGCTCCATGTTTAGTCTTTAATAAATGTGAGTTCTTGGCCTGATTTAATTCCTAGGCTATTGGCTGCTGACTTACCTTGTTGCATGATTTCTATAAATCTGAGGTTTCCAAGCCCTGATGAGCCAATGGTGAGTGCGACTTCGTTGTCTGGAATGTCTTTGAGCCTATCATAACAGCTTAGCAAGACCTGTTTATGATTATTGATACGTAGGCAGATTTTTTTGCCTATCTTAAAATTAATTTCTTTTGGTAGCATGTTGGTTTTGAGGTTTCCAAAACAGTCCACCCAGCAAACGGCCGTAGGCATGTGAGGCATGGCGTCAAAGATTTCTGTAACCGGCAGATCCATCTTGTCCATGCAGCATTTCGCTAATCTTGGGAGGTAGTCGAAGCTGCGAAATTGCGTGTTAATAATTCTTTCTTGAGTAGTTTTATCTAGCCCCATGTGAGGAACTACTGAGGGTATGTCGTAGACTTTGACTTCTAAATTTTGCTTCATAACTTTTTGCAGTAGGCTTAGCGTAAGACCATCTATAGTTGTAAAAACATCGAGATTGTTAATTTTAATCCAACCAAAGGGTGTTCCGTTTGGCCATTTCTTGGCTGCACCATGCCTTGGTGCTACATTGACTAGTATGATACCAGGATTGCCTTCGTAGGCGTCGACTATGTCCACTAGATTAATTGCTGCCTCGTAATCTGTGTTTACTCCCACAAAACCAACGTGGCTGCCTGGGAAATATGAGGAAACCCTTGCTTTTAGGCGGCCTTGAGTGTTATCATCGCGGCAGTCTGAGATATAAGTGATAGTCTTCGGATAAGAACTCATTTTTATAATTGATTAGATATATATATTAATTTTAACATAGTTTGAATTCTTATTGCAAGATTACAATACTTTATTTTAATTTTAGTTTATTTAAATTTTTTTATGTTAGATTTTATCAATAATCCACAGGAAATTGAGGTTTCAGAGGAAAGGCTGGGTTCTGGGGCCCAACACTTAGTACATAGTTTGCTAGAAGACCCTGGCTTGGTTGTGAAATTTCCAAGACTTCTGGGCCGTATTTGGGACACTTTAGATTGGAAGACGGTAAGTGCGGATTATTCTTTACTAGCAAAACACTCCCCTATTGCACCTGTGCAAACCCAAATTGTTGATAGGCCTATGCTAATCATGGGAGAAGCTCAACTTCAGCCAAATTATGCTTTAATTCAGCCTTTTTTAAGCGGTAGACCGGTCAACGAACTAGATTTGGCCAACCGGGATTTTGCGAGTCAGGTTTTAGATGCTTTGAGTTTTTCCTTTGAACTTTATCAAAAAACTGGTCGGGCTATAGACTTTTTGGGCTTCGAATCCTTTATTGAGTTTTTGAAATTGCCTTTTACCCATAAACCCCTGGGTGTATATAATGTTTTCGTTAACCAGGGAGAGTTGGCCTTGGTAGATGTAAAGCTATTTGATTTACAAAAGGTGGCTTTGGCCGTACGCCCCTTGATTAGCCTCTTAGTGAATTTTCAGCACGAGGTTATCGCCTATGTTATCACCAGTGCCCACACAAATTTAGCTAATCCTATTAAGGTGAATGCTCTTTTTCGAGAGTTTGTTCGTAAAACTTATGGCTTGGCCAAGCTTTTCCCGCCTAAAAATTTGTAAGGATGTCGTATTTGCCAAAATTTAGGGCTTGAATACTAGGGTCCTGAGCTGTAGCGCTTTGTAAAAATCGGGCTGTAAACCTGCTCTTGATGACCAGGGCAAGTTTGAGGGAGGGCTTGTTTTCGTAGACCATGCTAAATAGGCTCTGCCTTTCTTTACTGCTAATGTGCAGCGGTGGATTGGCAATTAGATAGTCGATTTTGCTTGAGAATTGGCTGTTAAAAAAATCTTGGCAATGTATGGATACACCCTGGTATGGTTTAAGATTAGCTGCTAGGTTTTCACAGCTGCTTGGGTCAATTTCGTAGCAAATTAAATTAGACTCTGGTAACATTTGCTTCAAATATACAGAGATGGCGCCGTAGCCGGCACCTAAATCCAATATACTGGCTTGTTCTGCGATTTTTTGTGTGGCTAGATAATCCAATAAAATTTTTGTGCCATCGTCAATCTTTTCCCTGCTAAAGATAGAGTTTTGAGTTTGTAGCCTGAGTTTTTTACCTTGTAGTTCTAGATAAACCCCTGTTTCTTCTTGCTTGGGTAGCTTGAGGTCTTCCCCCACTGTAATCTCTACCAGCCTGGTGTCTGTGCCTTCTTTACCTATAATTGCGTAGTTGTGACCTTGCTCTTGCAAATACTTGAGTAGGCTCTTGAGCCCAAAGCTTTTGCGTGCTATTAAATATAGACTTTGATTGGAGTATTGCTTGAGCTGGCTAACTAGGTTGCCAGTGCTTTGTCCATAAAGTTGCCTAATTACTGGTATGTTAGGATTTTGACTGAGTATTTTAGAAATTTTTTGCATGGCTTGACTAAATTATTTTCCCTGGCTATAGTTTGTTTGTTGCTAACTAGCCTTATGTTTTTAGATCTTTTGCCGCCCGATATTGCCCTGCCCACAGAGGCTGAGGACCTGGGTCGGGTCCACTATTATGCCAATATTAGCTCTGATAGGGTCTTAAAGGTTTTAAATCTAGCAGGTGACAATTCCAGTGTCTATATGTATTCTATACTAAATCATTTAATAGAAAAGCAAAATATTAGCTTAAATAGCTCTTTTGCAGGTTTTGCAGCTCGCTCTGCTACTCCGGTAGTTATAGTTGATTTTATGCAAGCCTACTCTAGTGTTTCTGCTGCTAATTATGAGCTTACTGATTGCTATGAATCCCCTTTGTTGCGCTTGCTTAAAGACACAGACATTATTTCTAGTACTTTAGAGGCCCGCCCTTTGATAGTAGCTGAGTTGGCTAGAATTGCGGCCTTGCCTTTGAGTACAGATTCTTGTTTAACTACTTATATATGTCATCTTTTTGATGATCTGCTACAATATAAAGTCTTGCATAGAGACCTATCGGCCTTTGATATAGCTCGAGCAAAAAATAGTCGCCCTTTTAGTTTGTCCTGCTTTTTGCGGGCTTTTGAATACGTCCGTCTCTATAATTTGACTCATTATGAGGCAGCCTTGCGTTTGTTGAATTTATTTCCAGATACTCTGAGTTTTGATTCTGATAATCGTCTCTTAGTTCAGACCCTTCACGCTAAGCTCGCAGAATATAGGAAGCGGTATGACGCTGAGCTCTTAGATTTGCCTGGGTTTATTTCTATGTATTTGATTTTTACTTTACTCCGGTGCCCACCAGTAGATTTGAAGCTTTGTTTTTTGGAGCTTTCGGAGAGGTTTGGGGTTTCTCGCGTTGCCTTTGCTGCTGTAGTTTCTCGTTTGCAGGGCTTTTTGGATGGTGTGGCGGTGGACTTGTACTAATCTTTTTATTTGCTAAAAATGGTTGGGGTGGTAGGGATCGAACCCACGCATGGCGGGACCAGAACCCGCTGCCTTACCACTTGGCTACACCCCAAAGCAGGTGTGTTTTTTGTAGTAGCTGGTATATTTTTTTTTGGCAAAAATGGTTGGGGTGGTAGGGATCGAACCCACGCATGTCTGGACCAAAACCAGATGCCTTACCACTTGGCTACACCCCAAAGCAAGATTATTATATAAAACTGAGGTGGAATGTCAAACTTTTTTATCAGCCTGATTTCTGATATAATTGCGCTATATTTAGTCTTTTGTTTATATGTATGGACTTAGTTCGGCCCAGGTTAAAAAGTCTCAGATCCAATATGGCTTTAATGAGATTCCTAGCCAAAACCGCGGTAAATTCCTATGGCTGGTATTAAATCAGTTTAAGTCAGCCTTTGTATATGTACTCTTATTTGCGACTATATTGTCATTTTTGATTGGCAACTTGTTGGATGCTTATGTGATTTTGTTTATTTTGCTAGTTAATGGTCTGGTTGGTTTTTTGCAGGAATATAAGGCAGAAAAAGCATTAGACAGTTTGCGCTCTCTGGTGAAGCCTACTTGTAAGGTATATAGGGATGGCAAATTGCAAAATATGGACATTAAATACTTGGTTCCAGATGATTTAGTGCTATTGAGTGAGGGAGATCGAATCCCGGCAGATGGAGAGGTTGTAAGGGCTTTTTCGGCTCAGGTGGATGAGTCAACTTTAAGCGGAGAGAGCCAGGCTGTGCCTAAAAGCAATGCGGATGCCCAATCGACACTTTTTAAGGGCACTTTGCTGCTGACAGGCCGCATAGAAATGAAGGTGACTAAAATTGGTAGAGCCACAGAATTTGGGCAGATAGTAGATTTACTGGAGAAGCAAAAGCCAGAACCTAGTCTTTTGGCAACTCGCTTAAATTCCTTGGCTCTGAGTTTGACTTATATTATTCTTTTGCTGTTTGCCATCTTGTTTGGCATAGGTTTTTGGGCTGGAGTGCCTGTTTTGGATATGTTGATGACCTCGATTGCCTTGAGTGTTTCTGCGATCCCTGAGGGTCTACCCATAATCGTGACGCTAACCTTGGCTTTTGGTGCCCAGGTCATGGCCCGTAAGAAAGCTATAGTTCGTAAAATGAACGCGGTGGAAACTCTCGGTTCTACCACAGTGATTTGTACCGATAAGACCGGAACCTTAACTTTAAATCAAATGACTGCCACCAGGCTTTGGACCCTTTCAGGTGAACGACATTTTGAGTTTGCAGGCTATGATTTGGCTCCTCTCCAAGATAAATTAAGCTCAGATGAGTCCTTAGCCTTGGAAATTGCCAATTATTGTAATAATGCTCAGGTGGAAAGTTCTATGCTAGGAGACCCTACTGAAGTTGCCTTAAAGGTGCTGGCCTATAAATTTGGTTTGGATCATGATGTGAGTTTTGATGATGAAATTGCCTTTACTTCCGAACGAAAAATGATGAGTGTTTATAATTGCAAGCTTGGCAAAAATTTTATCAAGGGTGCTCCGGAAGTAGTTTTAGCATCCTGTACTTCTTATGTGAAAAATGGCAAGGTCCATAAGCTAAATACTAAGCTGCGCGAACTAATTAGTACACAAATCGCCGGCTATGAAAAACAGGCTATGCGAGTTTTAGCTCTGGCCTATAAATCCTCTGCTAAGATCTCTGAGCAAAATTTAGTTTTTACCGGCCTGGTTGCACTTCAGGATGCTCCAAGGCCAGAAGTGGCCAAGGCTCTGCAAAAGGTTTGGGCTGCCCATATTCAGGTGAAAGTTATTACGGGAGATAGTTTGGATACAGCCTTGTCTATCGCTGCGCAGATAGGTTTTGAAAAGCCGCAAGGAGTCTTAGCTGATAAAATAGAGAGCTTGAATGCGCAAGATTTGTATAAATTATTACAAAAAGTAGATGTAATTGCTCGAGCTAAACCTCACCACAAGTATCAAATAGTGAAGGCTTTGCAGGCTCACAAGCAGGTGGTGGCTGCCTTTGGAGATGGAGTGAATGATGCGCCAGCTTTAAAATGTGCCGAGGTAGGTGTAGCTATGGGAATTCAGGGCACCGAGGCTGCAAAGGAAGTTTCGGATTTGGTTTTGCAAGATGATAATTTTGCCTGCATAGTTGATGCAATATACGAAGGCCGTAGAATTTATCAGAATATAGTTTCCTTTACGAAATACATGTTGTCGGCTAATTTTGCTTCAATTTCTACCTTGTTTATAACTCTTTCACTCGGCTTTCCTTTGGCTATTTTGCCCTTACAAATTTTGTGGATCAACTTAGCCACCGATGCTCTCCCAGCCTTAGCTTTAGGCAACTTAAAAGGTTCCAAGAGTTTGATGCTGACTAAGCCCCGCTTGAAATCAGAGTCTATCTTGCAACGAATTTGGCCTTTTGTATGCTCGGCGGCAATTGTCCAGGGTTTGGCCTGTTTATTGATTTTTTATTACGGTTATTTGCTGGATGTGAGCTTGGGTTTGAATTTTTCGGATTTTTCTCAGCCTTCAATAGCTCGAACTTTAGTGTTTACCGAGATAGTCTTCTTTGAGCTCTTCATGGTTTATGCCTGTATACCAAAATATATTCCTCGCTTGTCGAATCTGCATTTGAACTTAGCGGTTTTGGTTTCTGGCATTTTGCAACTACTTATCATCTATATGCCATTTGCCCAGTTGGTATTTAAGACTGTTCCTTTAAGTTTACAGAACTTGTTTTTTGCCTTGGGGCTGGCTGCCAGTGCCTTTTTGGTCCCTGGTTTGTCCCGTTGGCTTTTTCCCAAAAGTTCACAGGGTTGATTTTTGCAGGTTCATTTTACAAAAATGTAGATAACCGCTATAATCTAAATAGCTTTTAATCATAGCTTGACCAAACATTCAAATAAGAATAAATGAGAATTAATAAGTACATATCTGCTTCCGGAATTTGTTCTAGGCGTCAGGCTGACGAATTAGTTAAGTCTGAACGGGTAACTGTGAACGGTAAGGTTTTAAAAGACTTGGCTTATCGTGTGGCAGAGCAGGACGTGGTTTTAATCGATGGCAATGAAATTGGCAAGCAGGATCTGGGGTTTGTATACTATCTTTTAAATAAGCCCAAAGGTTATGAGTGTACTGCGGATAAATCCTGTCTGAATTCTGTCTTAGACTTAGTCCCGGCCGATCCTAGGGTTAGTTACGTCGGGCGCTTAGATAAGTTGTCTGAGGGTTTGTTAGTCTTAAGCAATGATGGCGATTTGGCCTATAAGATGACTCATCCAAAGTTTGAAAAGGAGAAGGAATATGAGGTCACAGTCGATAAGAATGTTTCTGATGCTAATTTAGAAATCCTCTCTCAGGGACTAATCCTAGATGGTACTAGAACTCTGCCGGCCGTTGTGAGGCGAGTTTCTTTGCGTAAATTCACCATAGTCTTGCGCGAGGGCAAAAACCGTCAAATTCGACGCATGTGTCGCAAATTGCATTTGAGAGTCCATAAGTTAAAAAGGATCCGGCTTGGCAGTGTGGTCTTGGATGTACCACCAGGAGAGTACAGAGTGGTTTCTGCTGATATTTTTGCGGAATTCAGATAATTAGTCCTTTTGCAGTACGGCCAGGAAGGCTTTTTGTGGGACTTGCACCTTTCCAAGCATTTTCATCCTCTTCTTGCCCTTGGCTTGTTTTTTGCGGAGTTTATCCTTACGGGTCCGGTCACCTCCGTAGAGCTTAGCGGTAACGTCCTTCCGCATGGCGGGAATGGTTTCGCGGGAGATGATTTTGGCACCAATTGCTGATTGCAAGGCTATTTCAAACTGAGCTCTCGGAATTAATTTTTTGAGTTTTTTACAGATACGGCTGCCCACACTGACGGCCTCAGTTTTGTGTAGTATTAAGGAAAAGGCGTCGACTTTGTCTCCTGCGATTAGGATGTCTACCTTGACTAAATTTTCTGGTTTGAAGTCTATAAAGTCGTAGCTAAATGAGGCATATCCAGAGGTGAGAGTTTTGAGCTTGTCATAAAAGTCTGTGACAATATTAGAAAGTGGCAATTCGTGAATTATCATCACCCTGTCTTGACCGAGGTATTGCATGTCCTTATGGATTCCTCTTTTGTCTTGGCAAAGTTGCATAATGGCACCCACATATTCATGAGGAACTAAGATTTCGGTTTTGACCCAGGGTTCTAGCACCTGTGTGATATGGGCAGGATCTGGAAGCTTGCTTGGATTAGAGATTGTTACGGTTTCTCCATTGCCTAGCTCGACTTGGTAAGATACGGAGGGTGCGGTCACAACTAGGTCTAGGTCAAATTCTCTCTCTAGCCTTTCTTGCACAATTTCCAAGTGTAAAAGGCCTAAAAAGCCACAGCGGTATCCATTGCCTAGAGCGGTGGATTGTTCGGGTTCGAAGCTGACTGCCGCGTCGTTAAGGGAGAGTTTTTCGAGTGCTGTTCTTAAAAGCGGATAGTCGCTGGCATCAGAACAAAAGATGGAGGCAAAAACGAAAGGTTTGACTTTTTCATAGCCGGCAAGTGGCTCAGCTTGGTGACTTTCTAGGGATTTATCGTTGCAGAGCCAAACTGTATCGCCCACACGTGCCTCGGCCACAGACTTGAATCCGGTAACTATATAGCCGACTTCCCCATTCTCTATGGCTTCTGTTTCATGATATGTGGGTTTAAAGTGCCCAATTTCTATGGCCTCAAATTGCGCCTTGGTATTTAGCAGGGTTAATTTGTCTTTTTTTTGGATTCTGCCCTGCTTAATTCTGACATAGAGCACCACGCCCTTATATGAATCGTATATGGAGTCAAAAATGAGTGCCTTGGTTTCTGCTGATGGCTCTATCTTTGGAGCAGGAATTAAATCTACTATGCTGTCTAGTAGTTGGTCTACATTAGTCCCGTTTTTTGCAGATATCTGAAGTATCTCTTCGGCTTTGCACCCAAGAAGGTTAGAAACTTCCTCCCCAACTTTTTCTGGATTGGCGGCTGGTAAGTCAATTTTGTTTAGTACGGGGATAATTTCTAGATTATGCTCTAGAGCCATGTAGGTATTGGCTAGAGTTTGGGCCTCTATGCCCTGTGAGGCGTCAACTACTAAAATCGCCCCTTCGCAGGCAGCTAGGCTGCGAGAGACCTCGTAAGAGAAGTCAACGTGCCCTGGAGTGTCTATCAGGTTAAAAATATATTCCTGACCCTGGCGCTTGTGTATCATGCGCACTGGCTGGAGCTTGATGGTGATCCCTCTTTCTTGTTCTATGTCCATGGTGTCTAGCATTTGCCCGTGCTTCATTTGATAATTGGTCAGCGTTTGAGTCATTTCTAGCATTCTGTCAGCCAGGGTGGATTTACCGTGGTCGATGTGGGCGATAATACAAAAGTTTCTGATGTTGGACATGAGTTGTTTTAGACTTTCTTAGCTTAGCTAATTTGCCTTATTTTGTAAAGTAATCTTGGCTTTTTGCTAAAATAATGATATAATTATTAGAAGTAAATCTATATATGGAATTCAAGGTTCCCCAAAATGTACAGCGAGAAGATACAATTGTTGCCAATATTACTTTTAAGCAGCTGGGTATTTTGCTGATTGGGGGTGGCTTGACCTATGTGATATACTTGAGTTTGGCCAATTTAGTTTTATGGTATGTTTGGCTGCCACCGGTGGCCATTGTTGGTCTACTCACTGTGGTTATTGCCTTTGTGAAGGTGCAAGATATGACCTTTACTAGAGCCGCCCTATACTTTTTAGAATACATGTTAAAGCCAAGAAAGCGCTTTTATTCCACTAATAATCTTTTATACAAGCACAGTTATGCCAAAGCGCCATTATCTATCGACGAAAATAAGCCCCAGCAGGCTGTAGAGAAGATAAATAAACAACATAAGATCCAAGAATTATCTAAGCTGTTAGATCATGAATAATGAAGCCCTAGAAAATACCAAAAAAAGCCATGTTAAAAAGGCTAGTAAGAATAAAGCTGCCGCAACTCAAAATCATTTAAGAATTGCTGAGGTTCGCGACGATACGGCTATACTCAAGTCTGGTGCTGTGCGGGCTGTGATTGAGACTACCGCTATGAATTTTAATTTAAAAAGTGAAGTCGAACAGGATTCTATCATTGCCAGTTATCAAAGTTTTTTGAATACTTTAAGCTTTCCACTGCAGATAGTTGTACAGTCAAAAAGGCTAGATTTGGATAATTATATTAATAAATTGCGTGCTCTGCATGAAAAGCAGGAAAATGCCTTATTAAAAAAGCAAACCGCGGATTATATTGATTTTATCGAACGACTATTGGATTATGTAGATATTATGGACAAGAAGTTCTATGTGGTGGTTCCTTACGAAAAGCTTTCTGTAAAGCCAGAAGGATTTTTTACTAAGTTACTCCAGAGATTGCATTTAAAGGAAACCAAGTCGGATTATGTTGTGCGCTTAAATCAACTCAAGGAGCTCCAAAAGGAGCTGACCTCAAGAGTTGAGTCTGTGGTAAATGGCCTCAAGGGCTGTGGTTTGAAAGCCAAGCGATTAAATACGAAGGAGCTGATTGCACTTTATTACCACGCATATAATCCTGATTTAGCCTTTACTCAATCCCCGGATAAATTTGCAGATAACATGAGTGCCTAAGAATTGTGTTTTGTACTTATGTCTATGTCGCATTTTCACTGCCAAGGTGAGAATTTTTCAGTTAATATATCTAGACTTTCATGGTTTTCTTGACGTCTACTTTTTATTTAGGACTGCTACAAATTTTTTGTTTTCCATATTTAATGGGGTTAATATTAAAAAAACTTCACGGCTGTGAAGTTTAGTTTGTTTGATATACTCGAGATGCGCGTTAAAACTTTACAGACCTGTCTGGGTTACAAATAATGAGGCAAGT
>CAZFPD010000019.1:13726-14686 GCA_964521035.1 uncultured Candidatus Peribacteria bacterium | reverse complement strand
AGAGAAGATTAGCCACAAAAAAAGTCTCGAACAAACCCTATGTTTCGACAAAAATGGCCACTCCGAAGCTACTTTAGCATCTACCTACCAATATAGTGCTCTGCAAGAACTCAAAGCAGACAGCCTACAGCTAATTGAAAAACTCATCCAAAAATTAACACATAATCACGAACAAGTATCCCTTGCCAAACACCTTACAAGCTATCTCAAAGCACTAAAAACCAAGAGCAGTAATCTCAATTCTATCATCCAATTGCTCAATTTTGCCTCAGCAAATCCCCAAATCAAAAAAGCCATTCCAGAAGTACAGCAAGTCATCACCTACCTAGAAGAATTCCAAACCATCAACACTAACTGCTCCCAGCAAATTTCCACTGAAAACCAAAACCTAATCGACGAAGGACATCTTTTAGTAATACAGTCCCTTGAAAATCCGCATGGAATCTCAGCAGAAATAGCGCCCTACCTAGAACACTGGAGTCAAATCCTGCAAGCCAAAAACAATAGCCTGCACTTATTATTACCAGCCAAGCAAGCTATAGGCCCATGGGCCATAGCCATTGCCCTACAACACCAAGGCCTACCAATTCAAACTCACCTCATTAGTAACTCCAGTCTTGATTTAAATACAAGTATCTCTTATTATAATCAAGAAGCCATAAGCAAAACACCAAAGCAAGCTAGCCTCAACAATCCGCAGCAAAGCTACCAAGAAATCTTAATAAGCTTTCTCGATCAACTTGGACAAACTGAAAATATTTTCGATCCTACAACTGGGCAAATTAGCACATATCGCTCTGTGAACTGGCAACAGCTTAAATCAGCAAACCTAGTCACTGTCCACCGCAGTGTAGCAGACTATCTCAGCACACAAAATATATCCCGCAGACACATTCGAACTATCGAAACCATACTATGATCCAAAATATCCAAAAACAACTCAAGCATAAACAAGGTCTA
>CAZFPD010000019.1:11573-13716 GCA_964521035.1 uncultured Candidatus Peribacteria bacterium | reverse complement strand
CACCGCAGTGTAGCAGACTATCTCAGCACACAAAATATATCCCGCAGACACATTGAAACTATCGAATTCGAACTATCGAAAAAAAACTATGATCCAAAATATCCAAAAACAACTCAAGCATAAACAAGGTCTACTACTTACCAACCCGCTTGAAATTGGAGCTCTCACCAATTTTCAAGCCAGCTCCAGCTCCCTACTAATCACCAAGCAAGACGTGGTCATTTTTAGTGATAAGCGCTATCAACATCTCACAGCAGAGCATCCTATCATAATAACAAAAAATTATTTTAGAAGTTTAAAAACCGCCATCCAAAAACAAAAAATCCGCAGCCTACAAATAGATTTTCAAGAAATTAAAATCCCCAACTATCTAAAACTCCAAAAAATCTGCGCTATTCAAAAAATCTCCAAAGCCATTGCTAATTTACGACTCCAAAAAAACCAAACTCAAATTCAAAATCTCAAGAAAGCAATTTATATCTGCGAAAAAAGCCTCAGTCTAAGCCTAAAACACCTACAGCCCCAAACAAGCGAGGCTGAATTTCAAAAAATCCTTAAAATCCAAGCACTAGAATTAAAAGCCGAAGACATAGCCTTTCAACCAATTGTAGCCTTTGGCAAAAACACCGCCAACATCCACCACCAGGCCGGGCCCAACACCCTCGCAGGCAACTCTATTATTTTAATAGATTTAGGATTCACCTACCAAAACATGTGCTCAGACATGACTCGCACCTTCATCCTAGATAAAAAGGAAAGCCAAATGATAGACTGCTACAAAGCAGTACTCAAAGCCAAATATGAGGCTGAAAAGCTATATAAAACTGGCCAAAGTTATCAAGCGGCCGCCCAAAAAGCCAACCAAGTTCTAGAAAAGCAAGGCTATCCGAAAATACCACATAGTTTAGGGCACGGCATCGGTACCCACGTCCATGAAACACCCGGCATCAGCCCAAAATCCAAAGGTGTTTTTGTCAAACAAAGTACGGTGACTTGTGAACCTGGCGTATATATACCAGATTCCTTTGGAATTCGGATCGAGGACATCCTATATGTTCAAGAGCAAAAAACACAAAACCTCAACAGTTTCAGTCTAGATTTCTATTTGAATACAGTCTAAAACAAGCCATTGCAATTAGAGGCCAAGTTTGCTAAAATCACTCTTGTTATTAACAATAAGCTATGTGTGGAATTTTTAGCGTCCTCACTCTCAAAAATAGCGCCGCCAATCTGGCCCTAGAAGGACTGAAAAAACTTGAATACCGAGGTTATGATTCCTTTGGACTTTGCCTAGCCGAAAACAAACAGGCCAAACTTTTAAAACAAACCGGGGAAATTCCCAAAGACTTCTCAAAACTAGCTAACATTTCAGATTCTCACATCGCCATCGGGCACACGCGTTGGGCCACCCACGGTGAAGTTAACAGTCAAAACGCCCACCCTCACCTTAGTCAAAATCAAAATTATGCCATAGTCCACAACGGCATAATCGAAAACTACCAGGAGCTCAAACAAGAACTTCAGACAAATTACCCTTATCAATTCCAAAGTCAAACTGATTCTGAGGTCATCCTCGCCTATTTTGAATATCTAAGACAAAAGCACAACAATCAAGAAAGCCTCCAAATCCTGCAAGCAAAACTTTCAGGCCGTTATAGCTTTGTGATTCTAGACATCCAAGCCGAAGAGTTAATTATAGCCAGACAAGGCTCCCCTATCATTTTAGGTGTATGCGAGCAAGAAGATCAAATCTTTATAGCCTCAGATGTCCCAGCCTTTGTAAAATACACTCAAGAAGTCATTTACCTAGATGACAATCAAGGCGCCATTATCGGCAAACAAAACAATAAAATTCACAGTCAATTTTTTCAGCTAGACAGCCTACAAAACATTCAAAAACGCATCATAAAAGTCGAAATAAACCCAGAAGAAGCTGAACTAGGCGATCATCCTCACTTTATGATCAAAGAAATTTGGGAACAAAAAGACAGCATCCGCAAAGCCCTGAACCAAGAATTAGACACCTTACAAGAATTCGTGCAAAAATATCACGAAGTCCAAAAAATCATCTTTGTAGGATGCGGTACGGCTCACAAAGTCGCCATATGTACTACCTACCTCTTTGCGAAACTCACCAATAAAA
>CAZFPD010000019.1:0-11563 GCA_964521035.1 uncultured Candidatus Peribacteria bacterium | reverse complement strand
GTCTGCACAACATAGCCTCCGAACTCAAACATCAAACCAATATTTTAGACACCCAAACCATAGTCGTAGCCATCAGCCAATCAGGCGAAACAGCCGAAACCATAGAAGCCATAGAAATAGCCAAAGAGCACGGCGCCTTCACCGCCTGCATCACCAATGTTAGAGAATCCAGTTTAGACCGACTTTGCCAATTAAGCCTTTTTATTAAAGCTGGCACAGAAATCGGTGTAGCCTCAACCAAAGCTACCACCGGCCAATTAGCCATCGGCAGCCTACTGGCCTTCGCCTGTGCCGGACGTCTCAACGAAGGTCGTCTGCTGCTTTCTAACACCAGCGCCTTAATCAATGACATGCTCAACCCGCGCTACGAAGAAATAATTTACAAACTAGCCCGGGAGCTCAGATACGCACAAAATCTTTATATCATAGGTAAAGGGGCCAACTATCCTATTGCACTAGAAAGCGCTATTAAACTGCAAGAAGTGACTTACATACACGCCGAAGGTTTTGCAGGCGGAGAACTCAAACATGGGCCTTTAGCCCTTATCACCAAGCAAACTCCTGTCATCGTTATAGCGGCGCAAGACGACTGCTATCAAGAAATCATCTCTAATGCGATAGAAATCAAAACCCGCGGAGGCTATATTATCGGCATCTCCCCTATCAACAATCCAGTCTTTGACTTTTGGCTGAAAGTCCCAGAAGCCGATCTAGATAGCCCCATCGTCAACCTAATTCCTATTCAGATTCTCGCCTATCATTTATCTGTACTCAAAGATAACAATCCAGACAAACCTCGCAATCTTGCCAAAAGTGTGACTGTGAAATAAGGATTTGCCTAGCTAAAACACTCAAATCTGTGCTATAATAATATTATGAACATAGACATTATTTGCACTATCGGACCAATTTCTTGCTCTCAACAAGATTTAATCAAACTTATCAACTCTGGTATGACTATCGCCAGGTTAAATTTTTCGCATGGGGATTATTCCGACCACATACAATATATTCAAAACATTAAGGCCGCCGAAAAGGCAACAGGCAAAAAAATCAAAATCATGCAAGACCTTTCCGGGCCTAAAATCAGAACTCAAAACCAATTGCCAATTTCTATATTAAAAAATGAGGAGTTAGTCCTGGGCCAAGATCTCGCAATCTCTCATCCAGAGATCCTCAACTCTCTCAAACTCCAAGACAGAATACTGATAGATGACGGCAGCATAGCCCTCCAAATCATATCGCTTAACCCTTGCACGGTATTGAGCCTAAGTAATGCCACCATCAAACCCCACAAAGGTGTAAACTTCCCAGACACATTACTAAAAATCGACACCATCACAGAAAAAGACAAACAAGACCTAGCCTTTGGACTTGAAAACCAAGTCGATCTCATAGCCCAAAGCTTCGTACAATCTGCCGAAGATATTCAACTCTTAAAAAAATTAAGCCAGAATTCGGTGCCAATTATAGCCAAAATTGAAAGACCTCAGGCCATGCAAAATCTAGACGCAATTTGTAAAGCAGCCGATCAAATCATGGTAGCCAGAGGAGACCTAGGAGTAGAACTACCCTTATACGAACTACTTTTACACCAAAATAAAATTTTGGAAACAGCTCAAAAACATCAAAAACCTGTGATCATTGCCACCCAAATTTTGAGTAGCATGCTAGTTTTCAAAACTCCAAGCCGCGCCGAAGTGGTAGATGCTTCCAATGCAATTTTAAGCGGAGCCTCGGGCCTTTTACTCTCAAATGAAACCAGCGTAGGACCATTTTTTGCCGAAGCCACCCAAGTCTTACACGACATCATCCAAACTCTTAAATAGCCATGGCCATAGCCAAGGCATCAATTGCATCATCCAGAACTCCAGTTAAAGAAGGTACATCTTTTAAAATTCGCTCCACCATAATCTGAACCTCCTTCTTAGAACTTTTACCATTCGCCGTAAGTGCCATTTTCATCTGGGTTGGAGTCAATTTATAAATATGAATGCCTTTCTGGCATAAAACAAGACCTATTACTCCACAAGCCTCCGCAACTTTTAAGGCCGTAGTCACGTTTTTAGTGAAATAAAGCTGCTCTATCACAGCTGCATCGGGCTGATGTTTGTCAATGTACTTTTCTAAGGTTTTTTGAATATCATTCAAGCGCTCATAAAATTGCAAACCGGGGTCCGTTTCTATAGTATGCGCATCTAAAAACTGCATCTTTTGGCCATCACGCAAGACTAAACCTAAACCCACTCTGCCAAATCCTGGGTCTATTCCTAAAATTTTTCTAACTTTTTTCATGATTTTATTGTAGAATGTTCTTTCCAAAAAACCAAGTTTTTTATATAATAACAAGGCAATCCATCCCTCTATGAATAAAAAAATCCAAATCCTCATACTTTTAATAGTCATCCTACTTGGCTATCAAATTTTGCACTCCAATCAAAAAGTCGAGCTCCCAACTCCAAACAGCAGTGCCAACATTCAAAACACCAGCCTCAAGCAAGTCGAAACGCTCATCAGCAATCATCAATATCAAAAAGCCCTTGCTGAAATCAAACAAATCATTGAGCTCAATAATACCAACGCCGAAGCTATTTATCTTTTAAGTCAAATCTATCTCATTCAAGAAAAAAATGATTTAGCCCAAAAATATTTAGCCATCCTCAAAAAGCTCAAATATGACTCCCTACAAATTAAAGATTTAGAGTTTTTAATCCTTTATCAAAAAAGCCAATATCAAATGGCAGAAAAGTTAATTAAAAATGAAAGCGCAGACCATTTCAAACTACACAAAACCAGCCTAGCCCTAATCAAAGACGACATCGTACAAGCCAAAAAAACTCTGCTTGAAATTCAAGATCCAAAATTCATTAATCTCAGCAATCAACTTTTAGAAGATCTGGCCCTATTTGAGACTTTTCAAGAAGCCAACCTAGGCTACTTACATGCCTTAATCGGTAAAACCCTCAAAGATTATCAAAAATCCATCTTAGCCAAAAAATTCCTACTCAAAGCCGTCTCACTAGAATCAGGCTTTCGGGATGCCTGGGTTTACCTCGGTCATATCTATCTACAATCCCAAAAATTCCCA
Source organism: uncultured Candidatus Peribacteria bacterium (assembly GCA_964521035.1). Lineage (GTDB taxonomy): Bacteria > Patescibacteriota > Gracilibacteria > UBA1369 > JAAZXH01. Next base: position 8,475 of record CAZFPD010000019.1, on the reverse strand, counting down.
GAAGCCCTAAAAATATATCAAAAAGCCAAGGAAATAGACCCCTATCATGCCAAAAGCAATCTATATTTAGGTATTAGTTATTACTTCCTACATCAATATGAAAATGCCATCAAATATATAGAAAACTCGCTCAATTTTGAAACAGACCACAAGGCCAAGGCTCACGAATTTTTAGCTCTTAGCCTGTATGCACAGGGCAAAAACCCTGAAGCCTTAAATAACTTTGAACTTTCTCACAAACTACAGACTTTAGACCTAGACTCTTACGCCAACTTTATATTTTTACTTTTGCAGAGTCCAAGCGACCCTAAACTCAACAGTATCTACCAAAGACTGCAAAAAGTTTATCCCTCCCAGGCTATGAGCCTGAATCTACAAGGCTGGATCAAAATCATCCAAAAAGACTTAGCTAAAGCCAAACAACATCTCAAACAAGCCCTCAAAAAAGATCCTCACTTAGCGGCAGCCTTCCTCAATCTAGGCGAAATCCACATTCTAGAACAAGAAAGCGAGCTAGCTAAATCCTATTTAAACAAAGCCAGAAATTATGCCCGAGCCAACAATCAAAGCAGTATTTATCAAAAGGCCAGCCAATTATTAGAAAGTCTATGAAAATACTAATCACTATTCTTGGAGCCTGTGTGGGGAGCTTTCTAGGCGTTATTATAGACAATAAATTTCAAATCCCCAAATTAAACAAAAGATCATCCTGTCAAAACTGCAAAAAAACCTTAGCCTGGCTTTGTATGATTCCCATACTTAGCTTTCTATTTCTGAAAGGTAAATGTAAGCATTGCCAAACTCAAATACCACTTCGACTACTAATAATCGAAATACTTGCAGCCAGCTTATTTTTTTTCGTCATCAGCTGGCAACTATGGCTTCCTGTAACAATTGTATTCCTACTACTAGTTTGTTTGAATCTACTCATGGCAGTCTTTGACCACCAAAACCTCTGCCTCAAAGACTCCTATCTCATCCTGAATGCAGGACTTTGTTTGGTACTCAGCATTTTAAGTTCCGTTCCGCTTCAAACCGCTTTCCAGGGCGCAATCTGTGGCTTTGGAATCTTTTACTTATTGTATTTAATTAGCCAAAAAAAAGGTGTGGGCATAGGAGACGCCTATATCCTAGGTGCTTTTGGCTTAGTCTTAGGACCAGGCCTAGTTCTTGTTAATTTCATGCTTTGCTATTGGATAGCAGCCATATATCTACTGCTACTTCTCATCACGAGGGGGCGGGCCCATCTACCCAAGGCCCTCGGACTGAGCCCATTCTTGAGTTTGGGCTTTCTTCTGAGCTTTAAATATGGTACATTCTTCTTGGATCTAATTTTAAAATAATGAAATTTCTGATTTTAGCCGGTGGTCAAGGGTCCAGACTCTGGCCAGTTTCCACTCACGAAAAACCAAAGCAATTCCAAAGTTTTATAGGATCCAGAACTCTGTTACAAATGGCCTTTGATAGAATTAAAAATCTCTGCAAAGCCGAAGACATCTATATTTCCTCTAATGCCTGCTATCAAGACATACTCACCCAACAATTACCAGAAATACCGGCCCAAAATCTGATTTTTGAACCTATCCGCAAAGACACTGCCCCATGCATAGCCTACGCCATGCAATACATCAAACTCCAATCTAAACCAGATGAGACAGTCAGCATCATTTATGCTGATCATCTAATTCAAAACATCGAAGAATTTCATAAAGCCCTAATTACCGGGCACAAAGTTGCTAAAGAGCAATCCAAATTCATTATAATTGAAGTTAAGGCCAAATTTCCAAACCCCAATCTGGGTTATGCCAAAATCGGCAAACAAATCCACGACAGCGAGCAGTTCCCTATCTATGAATTAGATCATTTTACCGAAAAACCTGATCTAGAAACCGCCAAACAATACCTACAAAGCTACAAATATTTGTGGAATACAGGCTATTATATCTGGAGAATTGACAATTTTTTCAGCCAACTCCAAAAACACAGCCCGGCCATTGCCCAAATCGCCACCAACACGAAGCAATTTCCTATGGCAAGCCAGCAATATCAAAACTTCCCAAAAATTTCCCTAGATTACGCTCTAATTGAAAAAATGCACCCCCAAGACATTTGGATACTACCTGCCGACCTAAGCTGGTCAGACATTGGAACCTGGCAAAGCCTATTTCAAGAATTAGCCGAATCCGAAAATGTCACCGAAGGTGCAGTTGATGTACTCGAAAGTCAAAACTGCCTGGTTATCAATAAAGATGCCAAACACAAAATTAGCGTGCTTAATACACAAAATTTAGCTATAATTCACACAGAATCCCAAACTTTAATTTGCGATCTAAATTCCGATAATTTACTTAAAAAATATTTAAATTCATAACATGGATATTAAAATCATTAAAAAACCCTGGGGAGAAGAAATTTGGTTTGCCCAAAATGAACACTATGCGGGTAAAATCCTGAAAGTTACCAAGGGACATCGCATTAGCTTGCAATATCATGAAAAAAAGCAAGAAACCCAATATTTATATAAAGGCAGCGTAAAGATGATTTTTGGCGACGATGTAGAAAACCTACAAGAAAGAGTCTTGAAAGTTGGTGAAAAATTTGATATAAATCCACCGATGATTCATAGAGTACATGCCCTAGAAGATTCAGAAATCTTCGAGGTTTCAACTCCAGAACTAGATGATGTCGTTAAACTTCAAGACGATTACGGACGCAGTGGCAAAGGCAACAACTTTAATGGTGACGCCGCCCTACACGCCCAAAACTTCAATCAAAACCAAACAATTTAATTTTGCATATGTATAAATCCATTCAAAAGTGTCTCAAATACCTAGCTGGAATAGTCCTACTAGCCTATATTGCTCTAAATGCTCTGCCAAACAACTTACAACCTACTCTGCTTAAACAATTTGCCCAAGACAAAGATTATAGTCTCGGACTAGATTTGCAAGGAGGCTCTCAACTAGATTACAAAATTGACCTACGAGAAGTCGAAACCAGCGATCACACCCAAGTTTTAGATGGAATTTTACAAGTCATCAACAATAGAGTTAATTCCCTCGGAGTTAACGAGCCAAACATCTATCTTTCTAACGTAGGTCCCGAAAAACACATAGTCGTAGAACTAGCGGGCATCAAAGATTTAGAAAAAGCTAAAGCTGTAGTTGGCAAAACTATTCAATTAGAATTTAAAGAAGAAAACCTAGAACTCAATCCCCAAGAAGCTGAACTAGCCCTAGCGCAATTCAACAAGATCTCCGAACAAGTATTAGCAGACAACTCCCAATTCCAATTTGTAGGCGAAAGCGAATCTAAAGCTGATTCAGAACGAGTAATCTACAGCAATAATCCTGACAGCAAACTCCAAGACATCGGTGTAGATCAAATCCGCGAAAAACTCGCCAACATGGAAAATGGGCAAGTCTCCAAGATTGAAGGTGAATTAAACCTAGACATAGTAGGAAGCTACCGACCCATCCTACGCCGTGGTTATAGCTTACTAAAATTAAACGACAAATCAGAACGCGAAGTCGAAGTCAACATCCCTAAAAGTGTGTTTGCAAGCCATATTCTGATCTCACACGCCGAGGTAGAACAACTAGAAAGTGACTTATCCAAAACGGATGCGCAAGAACAAGCCAATACCATCCTCGCACAAATTCTAGAAGATCCAAGTCGCTTTGAAGAACTCGGTACTGAATTTTCAGACGACGAACTCAAACTAGACGAACCAGTCAATGCCAAAGAAAGTACATACGTTCCTGCCTTTCAAGCCGCCGCATTAAAACTCGAAAAAGATGGTGAAATATTTCCAGAAGTTGTAGAAACAGAATTTGGTTTTCACATCATTAAAGCCGATACTGTCCAAGCCTCCAAAAATGAAACTCAAACCCATAGTTTTGTCTCTTATGAACAAATTTTTGTATCAACCACCCCAAGCCCATGGAAAACCACTGAATTAACTGGACGCTACCTCAAAACCGCCTTCCTCAGCTTTGACCAACAAAATCGAGCTCAAGTCTCCATAACCTTCGATAGCGAAGGCGCTAAATTATTCGAAGAACTCACAGAAAAAAATGTAGGCAAGCAAATTGCCATATTTGTAGGAGGAGTCCAAATTTCTGCTCCCAACGTTAACGAAAAAATCTCTGGTGGCAATGCCGTCATAAACGGTAATTTCACCTTTCAAACCGCCTCGGATTTAGCCCGCGACCTCAAAACTGGCGCCATTCCAGCCCCTATTACCCTCAGCAGCCAATATACTATCGGCCCAAACCTCGGACAAATCGCGCTAGATAGTTCTCTGCAAGCAGGAATTATCGGCCTAATCCTATTAGCACTTTTCATGCTAATCATGTACCGAAGCTCCGGACTCATGGCCAACATCGCGCTCAGTCTCTATGCCATCCTACTACTTTTTGTGCTCAAAGCTGCCCTACCAGGCATCGCACCGATGATCATCAGCCTAGCTCTTTATGGAGCTGTAATTGGCAAAATATTTAATAGTAAGGAGGAAGGCTTCGAAAAATTCATTAGCTTCGTAGTTGCCACTTTCGCTCTATTCTTCTTAAGTTCCCTCCTTGCTAATTCCGTAGTACTCACACTCGCAGGTATCGCCGGTATTGTACTCTCGATTGGTATGGCTGTAGATGCAAACGTGCTTATCTTTGAAAGAATCAAAGAAGAATACGCCATCAAAGGTGATTACAAACAATCTCTTAGCGCTGGATTTACGCGTGCTTGGAGTTCAATTCGTGATTCGAACTATTCTTCGCTTATCACCTGTGCCATTTTATATTTCTTTGGCTCCTCTATGATCCGAGGCTTTGCCCTCAACCTAGCCCTTGGTATTTATATTTCTATGTTTTCTGCCATCGTAATTACCCAAGGACTTATGAAATACCACAATCCATCCAAAGAAACTCTGGCCAAATGGTTTAATCTTAAAAGCAATTACCAACACAAAACCTTTAAATTTATAGAAAACCAAAAATTCACCTCAGCTATTTCTATCATTCTAGTTATATTCTCACTCTTTTCTGTTAGTATCCAAGGACTCAATCTTGGAGTAGACTTTACGGGCGGCTCCGTACTAGAAATCGCCAGCTCTAAAAACATTACCCAAGAACAATTACAAGGCACTCTCAATAGCTTTAATCAGGAAAAAGATCTCAAATCAGCTCATGCCATAACTATCAACAACAATGCCTTTCAAATCAAATCTGACTATCTAAGCGAAGAAAATTATACTCAACTCATCCAAACTATAGAAGATACCCATGAAACTGAAATTACCGAAAATAAATTTGAAACCGTAGGCCCATCAGTTTCTCAAAGCCTGAAATCTAAAGCCATTATCTCGCTGTTAATAGCCATAATTGCCATCATTATTTACATAGCTATCTCCTTTAGAAAGATCCCACGGCGCATGCAACCTATCAAATTTGGTTACGCCGCCATTATCGCGCTCTTCCACGACGCCATAATCATTTTAGGAATCTTTAGTTTCTTCCAATTAGAAATCAACGCCCTCTTTATCACAGCCCTCTTAACTGTGATCGGTTTCTCGGTCCACGACACCATCGTAGTATTCGACAGACTACGCGAAAACCTTATCAAAAACAAAAAAGATTCTGTTACCCAAATCGCCAACACCTCATTAAGCCAAACTCTATCTCGCTCCCTAAACACCTCTATCTCAACCCTACTAACCTTGGGTGCCCTTTACTTCTTAGGTGCAGAAAGCCTCAAAAACCTAAACCTCGCCCTATTACTTGGGATTGCAGTTGGAACCTACTCTTCAATTTTCATAGCCACAACTAGCCTCCTAAAAATTAGTAAGCAAAAATAAATACTCATAATTAATAATAGCCAAACATCCTATACCAATGGGATGTTTTGGATATAAAATAACTCAATAACTACAAAGCATCCGTAGTATGAAAACGAATTACATAACCCTCCTTCTCTTCTTTCTTTTGAATATACACTCTTGGATAAGGACATACGATGTTTTCCATCTCATTTCCCTCTGCATCTTCAGTAACAATTCGTATGGAGTTAAAATACATGCCATCTAAACTACTAAATTCTCCTGAATCAGTGATATAGGTTGCTCTAGTAATTGTTAAAAATGGCCCAGTTACTGTGTGTAAGACAGTATAATAATTATCATCTATTCTCAAATGATACTGCAACAATTCATTATAATTATTTTGTGAGTTAAATATAGCCGTTCCTGTGCCAGTTTTTCCTGTAAAATCATATGTACTAGGCACATTATTCCATTCTCTTCCATGATCAGAGGCTGCATTTATAAATTCTTTCACATATTCCTTAACACTAAGCATATCCTGATCTATACACCTATTTCTAGGCGTGAGCGTAGGTGTAGGTCTAGACGGATCTGTATTTGAGCCTTCATAGCTTGGATATGAAGCATATTCATCCGAGCTGGGTCCTAACTGTCCATTGCAAGCTAAGGTACCTGCAATTGCACTACAAATTAATGTTAATTGATAGATCGTTGATCTAAGATTATGCATCGCTGTTGGGGATTTTATTTTGGGTGCTTTTATTTTATTCATTCTTATGTTATTAAATTCAAACTATATATAAGGTACTTTTTATAAACTGTCAAGTATTTTATTTGACTATCCTAAGCAATGAACTCAAAAGCCTTTGCTTATTCTTATGAAACTCTCAAATCAAGCAGCCTTTTTTTGAGCACAAACCCTGAGCACTCTATCGCTACCACTTGCTGTAAAGCACTCCCACATACACCACATCTAGAATACACCCACCTAAATATATAGAAAAATTTAGATCGACTATAAAAATAATACTTTTAAGCATCTTTTCTATCCTTATCTACACCTAAAATAGTTGTACATCTCTTAATACCAAAACCTAATGTTTCAGTTTTTTACCTACAATAGTTGTTTTTGATTGCTTTTAATATCAAAAAATTATCCAAACACTTTCTTTAAACCTTTAATGACTTTTTTGACTTTTCCGTCACTCGGAGCCACATCAACCACCTGTGCATTAATCTTTACTTAACAGTTTGTTCATCGACTAAATGCGAATTAGACCAAACCAACCAAAACATAAAAAGGAAACTTACGAAAGCTAAAAAAGAAATTGATCAGCAAAATTATTTTCAAAAAGACCAATATCTGATAGAATTTGAGATACAAATCAAAACCTATACAAACACAGGCAAACACGAAACATACTATTTGGTCCACACAGAACTACTCAAATTTGACCTAAATGATACCAAAGCCCAAAAATACTTTCGGAAATCCCAAAAAGGTTTACAAGAACAAAACCTAAAAACTGCCTATGGAAAACTAAAACAAAACATAACCAAGCACAATGGTACCATCAAAGGGTAATATCACAAAAAACATTAAGGAACTAAAAACTAAAGTCAAATCGAAACAACAAAAACTGTCAAAAGAAACACCAATCCAAATCGAACAAGAACTACGAAAAACAGCAGAAACTATTCTACCAACTGACTATGGCCAGTTCACTATGAAAATATATGAGCCTGGTGAACATGTTGTCCTTCAAAAAGGAAATCCTGAAATCAATGACAATATACTTGTTAGAGTACACAGCGAATGCCTAACAGGCGAAGTCTTTTTATCAAAAAAATGTGACTGTAAAATCCAACTAAATAAGGCCCTGGAAAAAATTTCTAATGAAGACAAAGGAATTATATTATATATGAGACAAGAAGGAAGAGGGATTGGTTTAACAAATAAAATAAAAGCTTACTCACTTCAAGAAAAAGGCCTGGATACAGTTGATGCCAATCAAAAATTAGGTTTTGCTGCAGATTTACGTCAATATGGGATAACAGCTAAAATACTAGCTGACCTTGGTATCCATAATATAAGATTAATAACAAATAATCCTGCTAAAATAATTGGACTCAGGGAACACGGATTAAATATTATAGAAAGAGTACCACTAGAATTTCCATCAAATGACAAAAATCAATCATATCTAAAAACCAAAAAGAATCGAATGGGACATTTATTAAATCTGGTTTAAACAAATCAAGCTATGAATGAAAAACATATGCTAAGAGCAATTGAATTAGCTCAACAAGGACTTGGTTTTACAAGTCCAAATCCCCCTGTAGGCGCATTATTGGTCTCAAACAACAAAATAATATCAGAAGGTTTTCATAAACAAGCTGGGTGCGCTCACGCTGAAGTCGAAGCCCTAAAAAACATAAATACATACAACTATGATGATTTATCACTTTATGTAACTCTAGAACCATGCTCTCATTATGGAAAAACACCACCATGTCTTAAGCTAATTTTGAAATCAAATATCAAAAAAATATATATAGGAATTAAAGACCCAAACCCTAAAGTGAATGGCAAAAGTATCAGTTCTCTTAAAAACCATGGAATCAAAGTTGAAGTTCTTCCATCAAAATCCAATTTGTCA
>CAZFPD010000018.1:9398-14689 GCA_964521035.1 uncultured Candidatus Peribacteria bacterium | reverse complement strand
TTAGAGACTTTGCAAAATGAATATTGGCAGGTGCCTCCGAGTTTTTCGGCGAAGAAGATTAATGGTAAACGTAGTTATGATTTGGCGCGACAGGGAGAGTTGCTGAAGCTGGATCCGTGTTTGGTGGACTTGAAAAAATTTAAAATTCTAAATTTTACTTGGCCTAAAATAAAATTGGAGTTACAGGTGGGCGCTGGGTTTTATGTGCGATCTTTGGTGGCCGATATCGCTGATCATTTTCAAAGCAAGGGTCTAATGTCAGCTTTGTGTCGTACAGCTTCCGGAGCTTTTAATTTGACTGCTTTAAATGTGCAAGTGCCGGACTTGGTGTATAAGGAGCAGCTTTTGACCGAAGTGATAGATTGTGCGGTGCTGCAGGTAGAAACTGAGCTGCGTTTAGATTTAAAATATGGTAAGCTGAGTTTGGCTCCAGAGGAATGCCAAGAAGGCTTGAATTTATTGCTTTGTGAGGATGAGCCTATAGCTTTGGTAGAGAAACAAAATAATAATTTAAAAATAATTCGAAACTTTGTTTAATTTAATAATTTTTGCGCTAGCACTGCTCTTTTTGGCTTTGGCCAGAATAGTATATAAGCGGCTAGGCTGGATGGATAATCCGAGCAAATATGGCTGGAGTCGTACTCCTATTCCTTATTCGATGGGTTTTGCTTTAAGTCTGTTGTGGATAGCTTTGGTTTTGTTTGTAACTTGGCCAGTTTCTGGTTCTTTGGCGGTTTTGTTGCTGGCAGTCTTTGGTTTGTCTTTACTGGGAATTTTAGATGATTTTTATAATATTAAACCATGGATACGAATTTTGGTGCAGGCGGCCTTGGTGATTGCTTTAATTGCAGCTGGATTTCGTCTGGAGAGTTTTACGAATTTCCTCAGCTCTGAGGTGGTGTTTTTGCCCGAGCTAGGAGCTGTAATCACTTTTTTTTGGATTATGTTTTTGATTAATTCCATGAATTTTTTGGATGGGATCCCGGCCCTAACTTCTGGAGTCTCTTCGGTGGCCTTAGTTTTTTTGTTGTTTCTTGCTCAGATTCCCAATTTTCATCTGATTGATCAGGCGGAATTTATTGAGATTGGTCTAATTACCTTGCCGATTTGGGTGGCTAGTTTTGTGTTTGAATTTCCCTGGCGTTTTCCTAAATTTTTGCCTGGGGATTCTGGTGCTACGGTGATGGGTTTATTGTTAGCAGTTTTTTCGATTATGGCAGGCGGAAAGTTGGCAATTTTGACCCTAGTTTTACTTTTGCCACTTTTAGATGTGCTGTTTGTTTTAGGTCGGCGGTTTTTGCAAGGGCGGGCGCTTTGGAAAGGAGATTATCGTAAGGATCACTTGCATCATATTTTAAGATATAAGGGGGTGCCAATCGCCATGATTGTGATAATATATTTGATTTTAAGTTCGGTTTTTGGTGTCTTGGCTCTGCATTTGTGGACGGCAAGTACGAAGTTGTTGGCCTTGGGTTTTTTAAGTATAGTGTTGTTTTTAGGATTAATTTTAATGTATAAATCAAATGGATTTAGTTGTAGAAATTAAAAATCGTTTAAGTATAGAGGATTTTATCTCTGAATATGTGACTTTGAAGCCAGCTGGTAAAAATTTCAAAGGGAGCAGTCCTTTTAAGGCTGAAAAAACTCCTTCTTTTTATGTGTCGGTAGATAAGCAAATCGCTTGGTGTTTTGCAACTAGCCAGGGTGGAGATGTTTTTTCTATGTATCAGTTGTTAAATGGAGTGGATTTTCCGGAGACTTTGCGAGATTTGGCCTATAAGGTTGGTTTAGGTCGTGAATGGGAGGTTTCGAAGGCGGATTTTGATCCAGCTAAGGCTCAGATGCAAACCAATCAAAAATCTAATTTGAAATTGTTGCATTCCAGCGCGGTAGAAATTTATAAGCAAAATTTATTTTTAAAGAAAAATCAGTCTATTTTGCAATATTTAAAGGATAGAGGTATTGCTGACGAGACGATAGCTAAGTTTGCTTTGGGAGTGTCTTTTGGGAAGGGTAATGAATTGGTAAAACTCTTGGTGGCCCAAAAATTTAGTAAGCAGGATTTGTTAGAGGCCGGCTTAGCCATGAGTCAGGATATAGGGGATAAGGTCTTAAAGGATAGGTTTTTTGAGAGATTGATGGTGCCAGTTTATAATGAGCAAAATGAATGTATCGCCTTTGGTGGCCGTGTTTTGGACCAGAATCAGAATCCTAAATATTTAAATTCCAAGGAGACTTTAATATATAAGAAAAACCAGATTTTATATGGTTATAATTGGGCGAAGGCTGCGATTTTGGCTAGCCGCGAAGTGGTTTTGGTAGAAGGTTATTTTGATGTGATGGCCTTACATCAGGCAGGTCATACCAACGTGGTGGCGATTTCGGGTACGGCTTTGACGGAGTTACAGGTGAAACTCTTAAAGCGTCAGGCTGATACGCTTTTTATGGCCTTGGATTCGGATGAGGCCGGTCAAAAGGCGACTTTGCGGAGTGTGAAATTGCTTTTGAAGGAGGATTTGAAGTTGCGGTTTATTGATTTTGCTAAATTTAAGGATGTGGCTGAGTATTTAGAAAGTCAGGGTTCGGATTTTGGGATTTTAAAAAATCAATCCTTAGATTTTATGGCCTATTTTAAGGCCTTGCATCCGCAGGTGAATTCGGAAAATATTAACTTAGTTTTAAAGGAGTTTTTTGATTTGGTGCAGGAGTCTGCCTCGGAATTACAGCTTAGACAGTTCTTGAAGTCCTTTGCCGCTGAGTATGATTTGAGTTTTGAGCTAGTACTAAGGCAATTTAGGGTTTTTAAGGCTAAGCGGTCTCGATCAACTAAGCCGGGGAGTACCCCAAGGGTTCAGGTGTCTCCGCCGCAGGATGTAGAAATGCGATTTTGGGCCTTGGCCTTGTTGCATCCGAAGAGTTTTGCAAGTATTTCGAAGCAGGTGTATTTGGCTCGGGATATTTTTGAGCATTTTCAAAATTTTGAATTGGTGAAGCGGGCTTTCAAGAGTCCTGGGACTGTACAAGCCGATTTGTCAGAGCAATTAAAGATTAAAGTCTTAGAAATTGAGTCTGTGCAGCAGTTTTCTAAGGAGGTTTTGTTGCAGGAGATGAATGACCTATTTAAACTGATTCAAAGTAATTTTGTGAAAAATCAGGTTTCTGATCTAAAAAAACGCTTACAAACAGCTGATCCACAGCAGAGTTTACAGCTTATGCTGGAGTTACAAGAAGTTTTAAAAAAGAAATAAGCGCTTTACATTTTTGAAACTAAACTGTATAATGAGGCGGCTTTTATGTGCAATTGACCTTGTATTGATTAGTATTGATGAGTCTTTGGATTTAAATTGTGCTAGAGATCAACCAATAATATCAATTTACTTATGGCGAAAATTAAAAAATTTATTGCTCAGTTTTCCGACGAGAAGTTTGCTAATTATCCAAAGGCGGTTCGTGATTTGATAAAAAAAGGCTGGTCTCAGAAATTTGTAACCCAGCAGGAGGTATTTTCCTGTATGCCTAATTTAGAAACTAACTTAGAGTTAATCGATGAGATTTACGAGCTTTTTTACGATTTAGGTGTGGAAATTAAGGATGAGAAGGATGTAAAACTGTTTGATGTTACAGATGAGAGCATCAAGAAAACAAGGCAGAAAGCCAAAAAAGAAAGTAAGAAAACTAAACTAACTAAGGCTCAGCAAGAAAAGGCTAAAAAAACTAGTAATTATGATGATGAGGAGCCAGAAGAGGACGAGTTGGCGGAGGTTGAGGCTAAGCCAAAGCCTACGGTCGATATGTCTGAAATAGCAGATGATTCTATCCGTATGTACTTGTGTGAAATTGGTAAGGTGCCTCTGTTGAGCGGTAAGGAAGAAATTGAGCTAGCCCGTCGCATTCGAAAGGAAGATCAATTAGCCAAAAGTCAGTTGGCAGAAGCCAATTTACGTTTGGTGGTGAGTATAGCCAAAAAATATATAGGACGAGGTTTGCCTTTTTTGGATCTGATTCAAGAGGGGAACTGGGGTTTGTTTCGAGCGGTAGAAAAGTTTGATCCGGATCGAGGTTTTAAATTTTCGACTTATGCCACTTGGTGGATTAGACAGGCTATAACGCGAGCCATAGCAGATCAAGCTAGAACTATTCGAATTCCTGTGCATATGGTTGAGACTATTAATAAATTAACCCATACTCAAAGACGTTTAGTGCAAGAGTTGGGAAGAGAGCCTTTGTTGGAAGAGTTGGCGGTAGAGATGAATTTAGATGTGAAGAAGGTGAGGCATATCAAGAAGATTTCTCAGGAAATTGTTTCTTTAGAAGCTCCAGTTGGTTCCGAAGAAGATTCAAAGCTTGGGGATTTTATTCAGGATGATGAGTCTTTGTCTCCGCAGGAACAGACCAACTTTACTATGCAGAAGGAATCGATTCGCCAAATTTTGAAGTTTTTGACTGATAGAGAACGCGATATTATCATTATGCGTTTTGGTTTAAAGGACGGGGTCAATCACACTTTAGAGGAGGTTGGAGCGCATTTTAATGTAACTCGAGAACGTATTCGTCAGATAGAATATAAGGTTTTGGCTAAGATTAAGGATCATCCTATGGCTAAAACTATTAATCCATATTAAAAAAATTTAAAATTTGAATTATGTCTAAAAAAGTATTAATTTCTAAGGAGGGTTTGGCTAAGTTAAAAACTGAGCTGGAACATTTAACTACTGTGGCAAGAAGAGAAGTGGCAGCTAAAATTGCTGAGGCAAAATCTTATGGTGATTTGCGAGAGAACTCAGAATATGAAGAAGCCCGTAATAATCAGGCAGAACTGGAGTTGAAGATTATGCAATTGACCGAACAGATAGAAAATGCTGAAATTATTAAAAAATCCAGCTCTAAAGACACAGTGAATATTGGTTCTAAGGTAGATTTAGAAAATGTGACCGCTGGTCAAAAAGAATCTTATGAGATCGTAGGATCTATGGAGGCCGATGTATTTGATGGCAAAATCTCTAATGAATCACCTCTAGGCTCAGCTTTGATAGAAAGGGCAGTCGGAGACAAGCTGGTTTTCACCGCTCCCAAGGGAGAGTTGACTTATAAAGTTTTAAAAATCACTTAATTGCACTGGCCGGATAGCAAAATTTACAAGGTTTGGATTTAGCAATTATTGCTTTTGCCAGGTTGATTGTTTTAAAATATAGGGAGGGTGGATTTTACATTGCCCGAAATGTTGATTATAATAAATTAAAAGCAATGTTGGATTTTTTCGAGTAAATGCAGTTGGGATTATTTTTTGAGGA
>CAZFPD010000018.1:0-9388 GCA_964521035.1 uncultured Candidatus Peribacteria bacterium | reverse complement strand
TTATACGGGTTATGTCAAGTTCAGATAGATTGTCTTCAAATAGATTGTCGCAAGTGCTCATGCAGGGCTTTGGATAAGATCCAACCGCATCGACTACACTAGGAGACGGGAAGAAAAATGAAATTTCGTCACTTTTTGAATCGAATGGTTTGAATTTAACTGATGTGGAGCTTAAAGCACGTATGCGTGAATTTTATCAGCAAAAGTATCCTTTTTTATCTAAGATAACCTTAGATGAGGATTTTAATTTACGAGCAACGATAGAGGACTTCCAAGGTACACTTTTACCAGCATTGCCACACAATTTGGTGCGTTTGGACGTTCTTTGGTGTTCAAATTTAACTGCTTTGCCAGAATTGAAGAACATGATAAAGTTGATAGCTTTGAGGGTTTCTATGTGTCCAAATTTAACTCATTTGCCTGAGACCCCGCCTAATTTAAAGGTTTTAGAAATTAAGTCTTGTTTATTGTTTGTAAACTTCCCGGAGATCAAGCATTTGCATTCTTTGAAGATCTTAAAGGTGTTTATGTGTCCTCACTTAATAGGCTTGCCATCAGAGTTACCACCAAATTTGGAATGTATAAGGATTGGAAATTGTGATGCATTTAGGGTGTTACCAGTATTGGACTCTTTGCAGTTTTTGGAAATTTTGAAAATTAGAAAATGTAAAAATATAACGAACTTAACTGAATTCCCAGTCAATTTACGTTCTATAGATCTGAGTTTTTGTCCAGCCTTAGAAGTTTTGCCAGAAATTGAGCATTTGCAATTCTTGCAAAGTTTGACTCTTGTGATGTGTGGTTTGAAAAAGATCCCAGATTGGCCCCAAAGTTTGCAAAATGTGGTGGTTAGAGCTTGTCATAACTTAGATCCAGAGTCCAATGCAAGAATCCAGCAATTTAAATAAAACCACCTATTTTACTGGGCTTTCCAAATGTTTTTGTGTACGATTTTTAGTAAATAGTTTATTTTTTGAGGAGTTTTTCGGTTTGCATTTTTTTGTAAAGTATATAGGAGGCGATGAGGCTGAGGATGGTGTCGGTGCGAAAGATCCAGAATCTGAGGAGCTCGTCTCCTCTAAATAGGCTTTCGATGAATTTGAAGATGGAGAAATAAAAGAGTGCGTAGAGGGCTTTGTGGCCGTCTTTGTGGCTGCGCATGTTGAGGGTTTTGAGTCCGATGATGAGGCAGTAGAGGAAGGCGAAAATTTGGGTGGGGTGAATTTCAGAGGTGTATTTGACTAAGGGGTTTGTCATGCGGATGCCCCAAAATAGATTGGTTGGACGGCCGTAGGCGCTGCCTTCTAAGAAACTGCCAATTGCTAAAATACTGAGTGCGAACAGCAGGGCGATGCTGCATAGGTCGGCCCATTTTTTGATGTTTTCGTGTTTTTTATATGCGTTGATAAAAAAGTAGCCTAGTGAGCCGACGATAAAGCCCCAAAAGGATATGTTGAGATCTTGAAATACGGCTATGGCTCTGTAAATACTTGCCAGACTGAAGTCAAAAAAGTAATAGTTGAGATCAGATAGTATGTAAAAAAGGCGGCCGACGATGATACCCATAATCAGGCTGGGAATGAGTGAGATGTTTAGAATGTGAAGTTTGAGACGATTTTTGGGTGCTAGGATAATCAGGCAAAGAATAAAGACAGCCAGAGCAAGCAGTGCGAAAAATTGTCCCGAAGAGATAGAAAAGAAGCTAAAATCGATTAAATTTGGATGCATTAAAAATTTGTTAGTAGTAATATAAAGGATGCAATCAGGATCATAGAGTTAGATTTTTGCAGCCCGGGTTTGTTTTTGAAAAACATTTGATTGCAGGATATGCCAATATGCCAGAGGAAAATTGCTATCATGAAAAAGATGAGGATTTTGCTTTGGTAAATATAAAAAATATTAGGCAGGCCGACCAAGGTGACTTTGTTACTCAAAAAGACGCATAAGAAATAGAGGCTTAGGTAGGCTGTAAAAAAGAAAAAGGAACTTTGATTGATTTTTTGAATTAGAGGATGGGAAAAGTTGATTTTTTGATACAATTGTTGAAAGTGTTGGCTAAGAGTTTTGAAAATATGGATAAGCAGGATTTTTCTGGAGTTTTGGGATTTGGTAGAACTCAGTAATTTTAAAAAGCTGAACAGAGAATTTTTTTGGCTATAAAATGAATTTGAGCATTGCAAGATCAAATCCTGAATCGATTTTTTGTTCTGGCTTTGGATTTTAAAAATTTCTTGATCGATGATGAGTTTTAGGATGTTTTGACAGATTTGGTCAGTCTTCTCTTGGTTTTTAGAAAATTTTAATTTTTCTAAAATATTTAAATTGTCTTGGAGTTGAACTAGGTGGTTTTTCTTGAGATCTTCTTTGAGTGAACTGAGTACATATTTTAGGATCTGAATAGTTTTGCTAATTAGGGTGATTTCTTGCTTGGAGTCTGTTTGGGATGCTTGAAATTTTTGCACCTCGGCCTGAGTGGAGCTAGATAATATTTTGTTGGAAATTTCTTGGACTAGATCTTGGCTGGCCAGGAATTCGGCCTGGTTGTCGTCTATATTAGATAGATATTGGACTTTTAAATCGTAGTTTTCTATCAGGGTTTTAATGGCTTCGGGCTTATTATTGGCTTCGATGGTGCCTTTAATGGTTTTGTTTTCGGAATTTGTGCCTTGAAATTTATAATTATAGCTGGTGGATTTACTTTTAGTATCAGCGATTTGGATTTCTACGATGCTGAGTTTGATTTCGCGGAGTTTGTCTTTGGCCTCATCTATATTTTTGGCAGAAATTACTCCGGAGAGTTTTTTTTGTTCTTCATTGATTGCGATGTATTCAAAGTTTGGCATGTTTCAGGCTATGAATTATGAGGCCTTCAAAGAGAGGGTGGGGTGTGAAGGGTCGAGATAAGAATTCGGGATGGAATTGGCAGCCGATGTAGTAGGGATGTTTTTGGAGTTCTATGATTTCAACCAGATTATTTTCAGGATTGGTTCCAGCGATTGTTAGCAGGCTGTCTTGAATTTGAGGTAGGTAATCATTGTTAAATTCAAAGCGATGGCGGTGTCTTTCAGAGATTTGGCTTTGTTTCTGGTAGAGTTTAAAGCTTTGGCTTTTGGGATTTAATTTACAGTTGTAGGCGCCAAGACGCATGGTGCCTCCTTTGGCCTTGTTGAAATCTTGACCTGGTAAAAATATTATAGCGTAGTCTGTGGCTGGCTGTCTATGATTTTCATCAAATTCTTGGGAGGTGATTTGGGGATTTTGTAAATATTCGCGTAAATATTCTATGGTCATAAGCTGCATGCCCAGACAGATTCCAAGGGTGGGGATCTTGTGTTTGCGAGTGTAATTTAGGGCTTTGATTTTGCCTTCTATGCCGCGGTAGCCAAAGCCGCCAGGTACTATGACTCCGTCGGCCTGCTTGAGTTTTTGCCAATTTTCTTTATCGTCTTGATTGATTTTTTCGGCATCTATCCAAATTAGTTTGAGTTGGCTTTTGTGTTTGAACCCAGCTATTTTAAGGGATTCAATCACGCTGAGGTAGGCGTCGTCGAGGCCGGTATATTTTCCGACTAGGGCAATTTTGACTTCTTTTTTAAGTTCATCGACTTTTTGGGCGAGAGTTTGCCAGTTTTTGATTTGGAGTTTCTTTTCGAGTCGGAGTTTTTGGCTGATAATTTCTCCTATTTGATATTTGGCGAGTTCAGCCGGCACTTTGTATATTGAGTCTAGAGTTAGCATAGGAATCACGCATTCTTTGTCTACATCACAAAATAGAGCGATTTTGTCGATTTTTTCTTGCTCTATAGCTCGATCAGAGCGGGCCAGGATTAAGTCGGGTTGAATTCCTAGGCTGCGTAGTTCGCGGACCGAGGCCTGCGTAGGTTTAGTTTTAATTTCTTTGGCTCCTTCCAGGTAAGGCAGAAGGGTGGTGTGGATAAAGAGAGTGTTTTGTTTGCCTTGCGATCGGCGCATTTGCCGGATGGCTTCGAGATATGGCAGGCCTTCGATATCGCCGGTAGTGCCTCCAATTTCGACTATGACTATATCGGCGTTGGATTCTTTTTGGGCTTGTAGGATTTTAGAGCTGATGCAGTCTGTGATATGTGGGATGATTTGGATGGTGCCGCCTAAATAATCGCCCTGTCTTTCTTTTTCGAGGACTTCCAGGTAGATTTTGCCGGTAGTGATAGAGGAAAGTTTGCTGAGGGGTTGGTCGATGAATCTTTCGTAGTGGCCGAGGTCTAGGTCGGTTTCGGAGCCATCGTCGGTGACAAAAACTTCGCCATGTTGGTAAGGGCTCATGGTCCCTGGATCCACATTTAAATAGGGGTCGAGTTTCATGGTAAAGACTTTGTGCCCCGCGGTTTTTAGTAGTGCGCCAATGCTAGAGGTCGCGATTCCTTTGCCCAATGAAGAACAAACGCCACCTGTAATGAATATAAATTTAGGATGCATAGATTTTTATTTAACTCCGATTTTTTTACGTATTATTTCTAGATTATTTTTTGCGATTTGTCTAGCCTTTTGTGCTCCTTCTTCTAAAATCGCGTTAATTTTTTCGGGTTTGGTGATGAGGTCTTGATATTTGGCTCGGGCTGTATCAAATTTTTCGTGAAATTTATGCAAGAGCATTTTTTTAGCTTCTCCGTATCCAAAGTTGCCAGCTTGGTACTTTGCTTTGAGCTCTTGGATTTCTGCTGCAGTGGCTAGGTAGCTGTAGAGTTTAAAGATGTTACAGGTGTTTGGATCCTTGGGTTCTTCTAGAGTTTTAGAATCGCTTGCAATACTCATAATAGCCTTTTTAATGTCTGCATCAGGTAAAAATATAGGAATTACATTGTTGTAGCTTTTGCTCATTTTTTGGCCATCTAGTCCTATGACGGTTTCGACGTCTTCTTGAATGTAAGTTTCTGGAATCACAAAAGTTTCTCCATAGTTATGGTTGAATTTATGAGCCAAATCACGAGCTATTTCTAGGTGTTGTTTTTGATCTTTGCCAACCGGAATGATTTCGGCGTTGTACAACAGGATGTCAGCGGCCATTAAAATAGGATAAATGAAGATGCCTGCGTTAATGTCCTTTTTTTTGTTAAGAGCATCTTTGTAGGCGTGGGCTCTTTCAAGCAGACCGTGAGGAGTTAGGCAACTTAAGATCCAGGTAAGTTCGCAGACTTCTGGAATGGCTGATTGTTTGTAAAAAATATGTTTTTCATAATCTAGGCCTAGTGCAATCAGGGCAGCTGCTAACTTTAAAGTGTTTTTTTGCATGTTTGTGCCATCTTGCACGGTCGTTAGTCCATGCAGATCGGGTATGAAAATTAGGCAGTTGTGTTGGTCTTGCAGCTTTAATACATTTTGAAAACAGCCTAGGTAATTGCCTAAATGGATGTCTCCGGTTGGTTTGATTCCTGTGAGTAGTCTTTGCATAAGCTATTTTATAAACTGATTTTAACATTTTGTTCCAGGCTGGTAAATAGAATTATAGCGATTTGCTGTTTGTGTAGTTTGGATATATAACAGGTTTTTTGTAAAGAGAGCGTGTTTAGTGGTTTTGGGGTTTGCCTGTATAATTGTGTGGATTGAATTTGAATTAATTTATGAATAGTTTACCCAAATGTCATGGAAGTATGTATGCTGGTATGAGGCTTAGTCCGCGCTTGAAAATTGTAGGTGGAATTTTTCTTTTAGTTTTTGGATTATCTTTTCTGCCAGTTTTTGCGGCTTTGAATCAAAGTTTGTTAAGTTATTTAAAGATAGTCTGGTGGGCTGTTTTATTGGGTTTTTTGATTGGAGGATTGTTGGATTATTTTGTGCCAGAAGAATTTATTTTTAAATACCTGGGACAAAGCAAGAAGAGTTCTATTTTTTATGCAGTGGTGGCTGGATTTTTAATGTCAGCTTGTTCCCATGGAATCTTGGCTATTTCGATGCAACTTTATAAAAAGGGAGCTAGCATACCAGCCGTGATTACTTTTTTACTGGCTTCTCCTTGGGCAAATTTCCCAGTGACTATACTTTTGTTTGGGTTTTTTGGATACAAGGCTTTGTTTTTTATATTGGCAGCCATGCTAATCGCTATATTGACTGGGTTTATTTATATGTTTTTGGAAAAGTTTGCCTGGATAGAACAATCGCGGAAGGTGAATTTTAATCAAGCTTATGAGTGGAAAAATGTTAAGAATTTTAATTTAAAAAAATCTATAGTTGGAGTAGGTGTAGGAGCTATGAATTTGGCGAATATGGTTTTGTGGTGGATTTTGTTAGGTTTTTTACTTGCAGCTTTGATTGGTGCTTATGTGCCCGGTCATTTTTTTATGCAATACATGGGTGCAAATTTTTTGGGTTTGTTGGGCACTTTGGCTTTTGCGACTATTATTGAGGTTTGCAGCGAGGGCAGTTCGCCGATCGCTTTTGAGATTTTTACTAAGCTGGGCGTTTTAGGTAATCCTTTTGTGTTTTTGATGGCCGGAGTTGTCACTGATTATACTGAGTTGGGCTTGATTGGTACCACGATTGGTAAGAGGACGGCAATATTTTTGCCGATTGTGACGGTTCCTATGGTCTTGCTTGGTGGTTATTTGTTTAATTTGTATTTGTAGATTGGTATAAATTGCTTTAGTAGAAGTTTTGTGGATCTCTATCAATTTTCCAGTTTGGATTAAGATCAAGTTTTGTAATAATGTTTTGAGGCTGGTTAGAGTCAATAACTATGTTGTGGTGGTATTTGTTGTGCATTTTTTCAATTAGGTTGGGGGATGAGACAAATTTAATATTTTGGCTTGTGAGTTGGGCTTCAATTTTTTGGACTTGTTCGGTTAATTTGTTTTTTTGACTGTGACTGTGTAAAAGGCGCGTTTGTCTAACAAAAGGAGGATAAGCAAGTTTAGCGCGCCATTTGAGTTCGTGCTCGTAAAATTGTTTGCTATTGTGCTTGTGTAAAAATTCAAAAATGGGATTGTCGATTTGCCAGGTTTGTATTACAACTTCACCATTTTCATGAGTGCGGTTGGTGCGACCGATGACTTGTTTAAATAGGTCGATAGACCGTTCTAAGGAGCGAAAGTCAGGAAAGTGTAAACTTTGATCTGCATTTAAAATCCCAATTAGATTAATGTCTGGAAAATCCAGGCCTTGAGCAATAATCTGGGTGCCTAGGATAATGTCATATTCTTTATTTAAAATTGATTGGTAGACTGCGTTATGGCTGTTTTTGCCTGTTAGTTGGTCGGAATCAATTTGCAAGATGCGGGCTTTAGGAAAGAATTCAACGAGTCTATCGTAGACTTGTTGTATTCCTTGCACAAAGGAGCGAAATGTTTTGCCGTGGCAATTTGAGCAGCTGGGAGTATAGTTGTAGGTGAGGTTGCAGAGATGGCACTTGAGTTGGGTTTGGCTCTTGAATTTATGTTCGACTACTGCAATATCACAGTTTTGGCATTTGAGGTTTTGGCCACAATCTTGGCAGTGTAAATTTCTGGCAAATCCCTTTTTGGTGTACAAAAGGAGGCTTTGTTTTTGCAGGGTGAGATTTTTTTCTAATTTGTGTAAGAGAGTTTCTGTGAATAAATGCTCAGGGTTGGCTTTGACGTGATTTCTGAGGCAGACTAGAGTGATTTCTGGCTCTTTGGAATTTTTGACTTTTTGACTGAGTCGATAATAGCAGAGTTTTTGGTCTGTTTTTGCGGCTTTATAAATTTCTAGACTTGGTGTTGCCGATCCGTAAACTACTTTAGAAGTATAAATTTTACTTAAAAATTGTGTGATGGCCCGGACGTGATATCTAGGATTGGTGTCTTGTTTGTAGGCTTGGTCGTGTTCTTCGTCTACGATTATGAGTCCTAAATTTTTAAAGGGCAGAAAGGAGGCAGAGCGGGAACCTAAAAAAATAGTTTTTTCCTGTTTGAGTGCGGCTAAATGTGCTTCTAACCTTTCGGTTTTGTTGAGTTTGGAATTATAAATTTGAACTTGTTCAACAAAGGCTGAATTTAGATAATTATAAAGTTGGGGGGTTAAATTGATTTCTGGAACTAAAAATAAAATTTGCTGATTTTTTTTGAGAGCCTCGGCAATCAAATGACAATAGATCTCGGTTTTGCCAGATCCGGTCACTCCATGAATTAAGTGTAGCAGTTTAGGACTGCCCAGAATGTTTTGAAAGATTTGACTTTGGTCTGGGCTTAACTGGTGTTGCAGTTGGTATTGTGGTTCGACTGGCTTATTAATTTCGCTGTTTCTTAGCATTTTTAAAGATCCAGGGCTGGTAAGTTTGGGAGGCAAGAGTAGCTTATAGCAGATTTCTGGGGCACAGATATAAAATTTGGCGATTTGTTGAGCTAGTCGGATCTGAGTTTTTGGTACAAAGTTTGAGTATATGACTTCTAGGACTGGGCGCGTTTGGAATTTGGGTTTAGCAATTTTCTCAATCACGATTCCTATATCTTCTTTTTTACGAATGGGAACTAGTACTAGGTCGCCCGGACTCAGTTCTGTGATAGAGCTATATGTGAGTAATTGTTTTTTAGAAAGTGCTATTAAATAATAGTGCAAAGCTGAGGGAATTAAGTTTTTGGGTTTATAATAATATAAATCTGGCTGAAAGGCGAGGAGGGCTCGGGATTTTTAATTTACTTGGCAGTCAAGTTGTGCTCCATCAGTAAAATTGATGTTGCGTACCCGGCCGGTAATAGTGTTGGCTCTGATAATGCAGGAGGAGTTTTGGGATGTTTGGGCCTGGCAGTTTTTTGCAATATCGCTTTGGTATCCGGCTGGTAAAAAGCAGGGGTTGATTAGAGTGGGAGTGCTGAGCGGATGGCAGGATAGAACGGTGCTAAATTGCAGGTAATCTTTTTCTACCGCGTAGGTAGTGCATAGATATTGTTGGTCCGGATCATAGTCTTGATAACAGTTGGGACCGTTTTTTTTGAGGTCGTGTTGGTATACATTGCAGATGTCTGCGGCTGTACTTATGTAGTATTTGTGTGTTTGTAAAACCCTATAGCATTTCCAGCTCATGATGGCTGCTAATGCTGCCCCGGTTAATTTAAGGCTGGCTGCTAAGAAAGGCGGGGTACTTTTTGGACTTAGGGTTTCGAGTTTAGGCATGGCATAGGATTAATTGCCTGTATGATATCGATTTTGGATTAGAACTGTAAGTCAATCATATTGCTGCTTAATTGTTTTTGGCTTATAATATAAGCTTGCTGCAAAATTCAGATTTTGTCTGTTATGCATTGTTTGATATTTGTGCCTAGCTTTAGTTATGTTTGTGTTTGCTGGAATTAAATTTAGTGCTTTGTAAATTCGTTTAACTGATAATTGAATAACTCTTTGGCTTTTTGGCTTTGCCATAGTGGAGTAGCTTGTAAGCATAAAATTAGTACTTCTTGCC